>JAQTXJ010000066.1:0-2599 GCA_028688815.1 bacterium
CCGTCCGTTCGCAAAGGAAGCCCGACAACTACCGTTTTTATATCGTATTGTTGAAACACTTCTTCCAATCCTTCCCATAATTTGTTGCTTTCCAAAGTTTTTAACGGCTCAACCATTTTGAATCCCGGTATTGAAATCGCTAACCCTATTCTTTTTTCCCCGTAATCAATTGCTAAAATTCGTTGTTCATTCATATAGTAACTTAAGTTCTCATCTTGAGTTTTATTTCCTGTTTACTTTTTGTAAGTTAATCTTATTTTTTTCTGTTTTTGCACTTGAATTTTGGATTTCATTTGACATTTGAGTTTTGATATTTGAACTTCTGCAAAGGATATTTCTTTAGTCCACCCTTTTTTTATACTTGTTTATCTCTGGCGGAGCGTTTTTTTATAAGATAAAATATCCAAATTATTTTACCTTCCCTAACCGCTCTATATCTTTATTAGACCCGATTATTACGAGCCTATCGAATTTTATTAACTCGGTTTTTGGAGATGGCGCAATTATAATATTCTCACCTTCACCGGTTGGTTCTAATTTTCCGTCTTTCTTTATCTGGATTTGTCCTTGTTTTCTTTTTATTGCTATAATCTGCACTCCATATTTTGTTCTTATTTCCAATTTTTCAATAGTCTTTCCTACAAAAGTATCCGGGACTTCCGTTTCTATGATTGAATAATCAGGCGCAAGTTTTATGTGTTCAAAAATATCCGGTTCAATAAGCCATTCGGCTACCTTTTCACCCATTTCCTGCTCGGCATAAATTACTCTTGTTGCGCCTACTTTTTCCAATACTTTTCCTTGTAATGGTGTAGTTGCCTTTGTAATAACGATTGGCACCCCTAATTCTTTTAAAGAAAGTGTAACCAGTATGCTTGAAGAAATATCGTCTCCCATTCCCACAATTGCCGCATCTACTGTGGCGACACCACTTTCTTTCAGCGCTTCTATATCCGTTGCATCCATTTCAAGCGCTTTTGTTACTAACTCTGCTGCCAGTTCGACCTTCTTCCCATCTTTATCTATACCGATTACCTGCATTTCTTTTTTAATTAAAGCATTTGCTACTGCCATCCCAAAATTTCCTAATCCAATGACTGCATATTGTCCCATATTTCCTCCACCCCTTTATCCTACTAACACTTCATCCTTCGGATATTTTATTATTTCTCTTTCCGGTAATGGTAAAAATAATGTTCCTACAATAATTGGTCCCACTCTGCCAATTAACATAGTTATAATAAGAACTATTTTGCCTATATTTGTAAAGTCATACGCAAGACTGCAATAGGGATTAATTTTTGACCCCATTGACAAACCTACCGTGCCAAATGCCGATACTTCTTCAAAAACAAGAGCAACAAACGACTGTCCTTTCTCGGAAAGGGTAAGTATCATTATACCTGCAAGCACGACCAGTATTGCCGTAAACGTAACCGCATAAACTTTTTCAATGTTCACATGTCCCATCTTTCTGTTAAAACAAACTATATCCCGTTTTTTCTTCATAAATGCTATCAAGCAAAGCCATATAATTGCAGCGCTTGTCGTTTTTATCCCTCCGCCGGTTCCCCCCGGAGATGCCCCGATAAACATCAAGATTATAGTAAGCAAAAGAGTTGCAGATTGATAGTTCCCTACGTTAACTACCTGGAACCCTGCTGTCCTTGGAGTAACAGACTGAAAAAATGATGCAAGAATCTTTGTCTTTACCGGAAATGCGCCTAAAGTCCCTGACCATTCAAATGCAAGAACTCCTATTATCCCTATTCCGAGTAATAATAGAGTGGTAACTATAACTAGTTTTGCATTCAAATCAAGCCTTTTCTTGTGAAGTATATTTTCCCGTATGTCTTTCCATACAACGAAACCTAATCCTCCGAATATAATAAGTAACCCTATTGTTAAAATAACTACCGGTGAATTCACGAAACTACATAAATTATCTGAGAATAACGAAAAGCCTGCATTACAAAATGCGCTTACCGAATGGAATATACCCTTAAAAATAGCTCCGGGAATTCCTTTTACTGCAAAACAAATACTCAATATAACGGCTCCTATTAACTCAAAAGTTACCGTAATTTTAATAAGCTTTACCATAAACTTTTGTATCTCGCCCGAAGAATATCCTATGGATTCTTCCGTTAAAGTGGTTTGTCGAACGGAAAACCGTCTTCTAAGTAGGAAAAACAATAATGCCGCTATGCTCATATACCCTATACCGCCTATTTGTATTAATAAAAGCATAACTATGTGCCCAAAAGTGGTAAAATCGTTGGGAGTATCTTTAATATTAAGCCCGGTTACACATACGGAAGAAACAGCAGTAAATAACCCATCTACAAAACTACACTCTTTCCCCTCGGGAGAGGCAATTGGCAATGTAAGTAATATCCCGCCGATTAACCCTAAACTCAAAAAACCGATGAAAATAATTTTAGAAGGAGTAAACCATTTAACCATATATATTATTAATGTATCCTAGCATAATAAAGAAACAAGTCAAGAAATACTGTGTGTATAACGTAACTAGATTGTTTTGTGAGTGTAACAAACTTCCCTGCCTACCGTCAGGCAGGCAGCTTGAGTCTCTGTA
>JAQTXJ010000066.1:2699-13673 GCA_028688815.1 bacterium
TAACTTAAGCTTCTAGCTTGAGTCTCTGTAGCTTTAACTTAAGCTTCTAATTTAAGCTTCTATGTGTGGACCCTTATTTCTTCCTGAATATTCCCGTTTTTACGTTTCTGAATCTTGCCGGTGTTGTCCCATGCCCAACAAACATCGTTTGTCCAGGTTCGCCTTTTCCGCAATTTGTTACCCCGTGTATTTGCCAGTAATCGGCATTACAAATCCCATCACAATTTCCCCAGAATTCGGGCGTATATCCCGTATAAGTAGCATCTTTTATTGCCCCACACAATTTACCGTTCTTTATCTTTTGTGCATATTCCGTGCCAAACTGGAAGTTTTCTCTCATATCGTCTATACTCCAGGATTTATTGGATTGTAAGAATAAACCGTCTTTTGTGTCCGCAATAAGGTCTTCGAGTTTCCAACTTCCGGGTTCCATATTTACGTTTGTCATTCTTATTATAGGAATGCGGTCCCAACCGTCTGCCCGCATAGCGCCTGAACTGGTTCTTCCAATGATAGAAGCAGATTCACGTGAAGATAAATATCCTACGAATATACCGTTTCTTATTATAGGCGTAACTTGAGCAGGCACGCCTTCATCATCCCATCCGGCCGTCCCAAGACCGTCCTTTGTCATAGCATTCGCCGTTATGTTTACGATTTCAGACCCGTATTTGAATTTATCCAATTTTTCCGTAGTAACAAAAGAAGTTCCGGCATAAGAAGCTTCCGTTCCAAAAACTCTGTCAAGCTCAACCGCATGCCCGATGGATTCGTGAACCTGTAACACAAGCTGTTCGCTGTCTAATATTATCGTATTGCTTCCCGAAGGGCAGGGTTCCGCAGTTAACAATTCACAGGCTTCTTTCTGGACGCGGGGTGCATTCTCGAGTAATTTCAATTCGCGTACAAACTCGTACCCGGATGTTCCATAATTTCCATAGGAACGATTCTGCATTTCTCCGTCTTTTATGGCTATGGCATTAATCCCTCCGCCGGAAACCAAAACAGTCTGTTCTATGAATGAACCCTCGGTTGAAGCAAATATTTTATAAATACGTCGAAAAGTAAGATGCGAAGAAGATATTTTAACGTTTTCCTTTCGTAAAATCTTATCCGCTTCCAGTAATAATGAAATTTTCTCTTCGAAAGATAACTTAAACGGGTCTTCTTTGTAAGGAGTACTATATTCTCCGGTAACGGGCTTAAGTCCTGCCAATTTTACCCCGTGGATGCTTTTTGCAAGCGATGAAGCTTTTGCTATGTCAATTGCTTGCTTCATAATGTTGTCTGCACTGTCACTATCCATTTTGAAACTGCTTGCAAATCCCCAACTCCCGTTCAACAAAACACGAATCCCGAATCCTAAATCCTCGGAACTGCTTATGGATTCAACTTGCCCGTTCTTTACCATCATACGTTCGGAATTTTCTAATATAACCCTTACATCCCCGTATTCAATATTTTTCGGGAATTTCGATACTACGGATTTGGCAAAATTTTTCATAATCAAACCTCCTATGTGCTTAAAAACTCAACCACAGAGAACACAGAGATGTATATTTCTCTTTTTCCTCTGTGTCCCCTCTGTTTTCTATCTCCATTCTGTTTTTTTAATTCTAAAACGTTAATCTATTATTTGTTAACCTGCGAAAACCTGCGTCCTAAAAAATTTTATTCACCTCTGCGTTCTCTGCGCCTCTGCGGTGCAAATTTTTGTTATCTGTTTACAAATCAATCAACTTTTTAAAGCCCAAATAACCCGCTAAAACCAAGAAATGCAAGCGACATCAACGATGCTGTTATGAAAGCAATTGGTGCGCCTCTTAAAGAAGGTGGAATATCAGCGGTATCTATTCGTTCCCTTACGCTCGAAAGCATAATCATTGCTAACATAAACCCTAGCGAAACGCCTAATGTGAAAACTATACTCTGTATGAAATTATAATTATAATCGATTATTAAAAAAGCTGCGCCAAGAATTATGCAATTTGTTGCCATTAATGGGATGTATATTCCCAATGATTTATATAACGCAGGTCTATTTTTCTTTAAAAATAAATCTATAAACTGCACAAGTGCGCCTATAACAAGCACGAAAACCATCGTTCTTAAGTATACCAGTCCCATTGGAAGCAATAAAAAATTATAAATAATCCATGTAACGGACGAAGATAAAAGCATTACAAATATGACCGCAACTGACATTCCTATAGCAGAACCAAGACTATTTGACGTCCCAAGCCATGGGCATAACCCGAGGAAACGCATTAAAACAATATTGTTTACAAGAAAAGCAGATATAAAAATTAAAAATAATGATTGCATATCTTAATCTCCTTCTACCTTGTCATTCTGAGCATAGCGAAGAATCTCATACAAATAGATTCTTCATTTTGCTGTGCTCCATTCAGAATGACAAATAAAAAAGCTCCTTTTTGCACCTCAACACCTTACTTTTCCCCCTTATTAGAAAGCCAGTTTTTCATTCCTATTAAAAAAGCTATTACAAGAAATCCACCGGGAGGAAGTATCATAAAAGCTATCGGGGAAGCCGCAAACGCTTTACCCAAAACCATTTTTCCGCATATAGTTCCGTTTCCAAGTATTTCCCTTATTGCGCCCATTAAAAATATGACGATTGTAAACCCGATTCCGATTCCAAGTCCGTCAAATAAAGAAGCAACGGGTTTGTTTTTTGAGGCAAAAGATTCCGCCCGTCCAAACACTATACAATTTATTGCAATTAACGGCAAGAAAATTCCGAGTTGAGAATGAATGACAGGCATAAATGCTTGCAAAACATAATCTGTAATCGTAACAAAAGTTGATATGATAATGATAAATACCGGAATCCTTATCGTATCCGGGGTAACGTTTCTTACCACTGATATTAAGACATTAGAACATACCATAACAAAAGTGAAAGCAATTCCCATCCCGAGTGCGCTCAAGGCATTTGTGGATACGGCAATAACGGAACATAATCCCAGCATTAACACAAGAACGGGATTGTTTGTCGTTACTCCATCACTGAAATGTTTCCATACATTTATTCTTCTTGCTATCATCATTTGTTTAGAAGCTCTTATTTACAGCAGAGCTTTGCTGTGCCCGATAACTTATAAAGAATCCTGACGGCTTGTTTCAATAACTTTTGTTTCGGTAATTTGTTTTGTTTCTAGTAAATATTTATATGTATTTATGTTTTCTCTTATACTGTTTATCATAACGCGAACTGACATAGCAGTTGATGGGGCAACCTCAATCGTGCCGCCATCTTTTTTGAGCAAAATATCCGTTTCTTTTTTATTTATGAATTGGCTGAGCCACGAGTCATTGGATTTTGTCCCCGTTCCGAGTCCTTCTACTGTGGTTATTCCTTTTATAACTGTATCATTTCCTAACGCAACATAAGTCTCAACGGTTTTACCGAATTTATATTGGGAAATCTTAAACACTATTCCGGTCATTTGATTATCATTGGCGTATATCCCCCAAACGGTATCAGGAATAAGAGGTTTTAATGAAACGGTTTTTGTGATTCCTGAAGTTTCAGAAAGAGTATAAAAACCAGGCTTGTTAGTCGGCAAAAAGCTTTTAACACCGGGGAACATTGCTTCTAATAAATTGAATTCCAATCTCCCGGCTTTGTCTTTTTCTATTTTTGTATTTGTTATCTGGTAAATTCCCGCAAGCGAAAAAGCAGAGACAAGACAGACAATAGTGAGGGATAAAATCATCTTCAACTTCATTATAGCGAATATTATATATTTTTAAAAAATTGTCAAGGTTAAATTAAAGTCTGATTTTTATCTTGAATCTTTGGTTGAATCAGCATCAGGAGATGCTTCCCACATAATAACTTTTATAATCTATTGTCTCTGACCTTGAATTGGTGGGCTGTTAATTTGTATATTTAATATTTGAATTTTGATATTTGATTTTGCTATTCTACCTCATTCTCTTCCTTTTTTTGTGTTCTCCGTAGTTATTCGCGCCTATTCGTGCCTGCCTGCCGAAGATTATTTTTGCAGATTCTATATTTCATATTATTCACAGCTTACTGTATAAGGCATGGTTCATTCGCGGATAATTCTTTTTTTCTGTTAGTTTTACAAATAGTTGCTATTTTTGTGTTTTTTTGTGCGCTGTTTTTAGTGCATTAGTGCTTTTGTGGCAGGTCTTTTCTCTGTGTCCTCTGTTCTGTTATCTGTGCGCTCTATGATTTTAATCTGTTTTTCGTGTTCTTTTATATTTTCGTACCTTTCGTGGTAATCTTTTCTCTGTGGTCTCTGTGGTTGAATTTGAATTATCTGTTTAGTGAGTTTTAGTGCTTTTGTGGCAGATTATTGGATTTTGAGCTTAGGATTTTATTTGATTTTTGAATTTTAATATTTGATTTTGCTGTTCTACCTCATCCTTATCAGCTTATATGTCAGCTTCCCGTCTGTCTTTAACCTGCAGAAATATTCACCGCTTCCTAATGTCTTATTCCTTGCATCTTTTCCATTCCAATATATGGTATAAGGCCCGGGTTTCTGTTTTTCGTTTACAAGAATTTTAACTATCTGTCCTGCTGAATTATAAACTGTGATATTCACATAAGGGGCTGCTGAACTACTTGGTACGGTATAATTGATTTTTGCGGTTCTATTACTTGGGTTAATGCTTTCAAGTTTCAGTGAGAGCGGAAAATCCTTCTCAAGTCTTGCGGATGCAGATACCGGGTTATACCAAACGGTGTTGCCCGAATTATCCATAGCGCCTAATTTATACCAGAAAGTAAGTCCCGGCGTTACGGTAGAATCGGGATATACATAACTATTAGGTCCTGCTCCTTTTGCGGGTATTTCTGCAATTTGGGTATAATTATCTTCTTTGTTTTCGGACCGTTGTAGTAACCATTTTAAGTTGTCTTTCTCTGTCTCGGTAAACCAGTTTAACTGTATGTAACCTACTTCCGGATTGGCTGTCATACCTGTAAATTCAACCGAGAAAGGACTCCCGCAAATGTCTCTTGTCGTTAGTGACCTGGTGGCAAAAGTAGCAGTGTAAGAAGTGGCTATGCTTGTTCCTAAATCTGAAACCGAAGAACTAACCGCGGGTGTTGTATATGTAGGAGTAGCAAAAGCAACACTCAAATCAGATAAGTTAGGACAATCCGGTATATCACCATCGGTCTGAACTTTTAAGAACATCACGTCATTAGAGCTAGAGCCAAAAGACGAATACCCGCCTAGCATATAGGTATTATCATCATCTTGTATTACGGAACGTCCTATGTCGGAAAGAGCTTCAGCCCCGCAAACATTAATGGCTTTCGATGTCCACGCTTCGCTCCCATCCGTATTTAATTTTGCCAATAAAACATCGCTGGAAGCGTTGCAATTCCCTGTTATTACATAACAACCGCTTGAAGTTTTAATAACAGAAACAATGTCATCAATTGCGTTACAAGAGAGATTTTTTATCCAGCTTATAGTTCCGTCCGAAGCTAATAATTTTACGACTACTATAGAAGCTCCTGCTTTTCCTTTAGAACCGGTACCACTTGAGTATCCTGCAACTACATAATAGTTAGTTGCGCTCTCCGTTACCGACATAATTGAATATCCCGTATTGGTAGTTCCTGTTCCTAGCTTTATGGATTTTTCCCAGTCAACTGTTGTCCCATCGCTTGATGCTCTCATAACAAGCATTTCAAAGCCACCTGCTGCGGTTCCTCCTTTGTTGCCGGATATTCCATAATAGCCTCCATCATCTTTTACGACAGAGTATCCCCTGTCATAGTGGGTGGCATCCGAAAGCTCATAGGCTTTTGCCCAGCTTACGGTTAAATCCTGGTTCAATTTCATAAGAAGAACGTCAGTATTACTCGTGGCTTGAACATAAGCTCCTGTTGCAATATAATAGCTCCCGTCTACAATAATTGACCGTATACCTACTGCACCTGAAGAAGTTGAACTCCCTCCGTAACGATATGCTCCGGATACGGTTGCATCGTCTTCCATTTTTATGATAAGGTTTTTGGTAGAACCGGTGAGTGTTACAGACGCTCCTATTAAATAATAATCAGTGCCTGATTCTGAACTCTTGCAAACCGTATATCCGTTAGCCGTCGGATCGCTTGACATATACTTGGAAAAAGTAATAGCGCCATTGCTAGTCCATTTTATGATTCCAAGATTAGAGTTAAGCCATCCCACTCCAAAATACCCGGCTGACGTCCCAAGGCTTATAATACAATTTAATTCGTCTTTGGCTGAATTATCTAAAGTTCCGCTATAATAAGTTATTTCCCCACTTCTCTGGTCCCCAACGCCTTCGATGGTAAAATCCGCATCGCTTGTATCGCCATAAGCGCTGGTGCAGGTAGGTCCGTCAGTACGAAGTACTCTTACCCTTCCGGTAGTTGTCGTCACCTCAGGAACCGGTGACCAGTTATAAGAACCGGTTTCAGAAGTACTGGCGATTATTGAAGTCCAGCTTGTTCCGCTGTTTGTGGAATAATCTAAACTTACGTTTCCACCCTGTCCTGTGGCAGTCCATGTTATAGTGTAAGAGCTGCTGCCGGCTAATGTTTCTCCGCCATCAGGCGCCGTAATTTCTATTTTTCCTAATACTGTCCCCGTGCATATAGCGGATGAGTTTGACCCGCATGTGTTTGATGCCCATACCCGGTAAGTATAAGACCCTCCCGTGGATATATTATCAACATAAGTTCCCGTGTTGGCAACCGCAGAACCTATGTTTACGCCGTTACGGTAAATAACAAACCTGTCTTCATTGCTTGAAGCATCAGTCCAGGTTACCGTTACTTTAGTACATTCGTCGCTGCTTGCCGCAGCTCCTGTTGGCGCAGCCGGGCTGACTGATGCCGTTCCGGTGCATACACCCGATGAGTTTGACCCGCAAGTATTTGATGCATATACATAATAAGTATAAGGTCCGGCAGTAGTCAAAGAAGCGTCAACATAATTTGTTGCGTTGGCAGCCGCAGAACCTATATTTGAACCACTACGATAAATAACGAATCGAACTTCATCGGTTGAATTATCTGTCCACGTTACTGTTATTTGGTTGCAAGCTCCGGTTGCTGTCCCGATGGTGGGAGCAATTGCGTTGATTTGCGCTGTTCCCGTGCATACTCCGGATGAATTTGACCCGCACGCATTTGATGCCCATACCCTGTAAGTATAAGGTCCCGCAGTAGTAAATGGCGGGTTGTCAAGATACATCGTTGCTCCTGCAACCGTATTTGCTAAGTTTACATTATTTCTATAAATAAAAAATCTGGTTTCATCACTTGAATTGTCTGTCCATGTTACCGTTAAACCGGCATTACAACCGCCGGTCGCTGTCCCGATAGTCGGAGCCGTGGGAGTAAATGATGCTGTCCCCTGGGCTGTTCCGGACGAGTTTGACCCGCAAGTGTTTGATGCATATACCCTGTAAGTATATGGTCCCGCGGTAGTTACGTTATCAACATAACTTGTTGCGTTGGCAGCTATTGTAGACACTAAAGCTGTTCCATTCCTGTAAATAACATATCCTGTTTCGTTTGAGACGTCTGTCCATGTTATAGTTATCGTGCCGCAATCACCGTCTGGTACGGACATAGTTGGCGCGCTTGCACTGACTGCCGCCGTTCCCGTGCATACTCCTGATGAATTTGACCCGCACCCGTTTGATGCCCATACCCTGTAAGTATAAGCGCCTGCAACGGTTAAAGCATTATCCGTATAAATTTGTGCGCCGGAAGCAGCAGACCCTACGTTTATGCCATTTCTGAAAATAACGAATCCTGTTTCGTTGCTTGAGGCATCCGTCCATGTTACCGTTACGCTGTTACAACCACCGGTTGCCCCGGCTCCTGTCGGAGAATTTGGAAAAGTTGTCGGAGTTCCCGTGCATACGCCGGATGAGTTTGACCCGCATGTGTTTGATGCCCATACTACATAAGTATATGACCCTGAAGTTGCTGCATTATCAACGTAAGTTCCCGTGTTGGCAACTGCAGTCCCTAAAAGTGCTCCGTTCCTGTAAATGGTGAATCCTGTTTCATTTGTTGACGCATCAGTCCACGTTACCGTTACATTATTACAACCTCCGGTTGCCGTAGCCCCTGTCGGAGCAGTAGGCTTAATTGATGCTGTTCCCGTGCATAAGCCGGATGAATTTGACCCGCAGGTGTTTGATGCATATACCCTGTAAGTGTATGGTCCCGCAGTAGTAAATGGCGGATTATCAACATAATTTGTTGCGTTGGCAGCCGTAGACGCTAAAAGTGCTCCATTCCTGTAAATTACGAATCCTGCTTCATTGCTGGAACCATCTGTCCATGTCACTGTTAATCCGGCATCACAAGCTCCACTTGCTGTCCCTATAGTCGGGGCAGTCGGAGTAACTGATGCAGTTCCCGTGCATACGCCGGATACGTTTGACCCGCAACTGTTTGATGCATATACTACCTAAGTATAAGGTCCTGCAGTAGTTAAAGAAGTATTGGCATAACTTGTTGCGTTGGGAGCTACAGAACCTATATTCGCAGCATTCCTGTAAATAATGAATGCGGTTTCATTGCTTGAGGCATCGGTCCAGCTTACCGTTATCTGGTTACAGGCTCCGGTTGCCGTAGCTCCACTCGGGGCAGTCGGTGTAACTGATGCCGTTCCCGTGCATACACCGGATACGTTTGACCCGCAACTATTTGATGCATATACTACATAAGTATAAGGTCCAGCAGTAGTTAAAGAAGTGTTGGCGTAGTTTGTTACACCTGCGCCTAATGTGGCTAAAGCTGCGCCATTTCTATAAACAATAAATCCTGTTTCATTGTCTGAAGCGTCTGTCCAGCTTACCGTTACCTGACTGCAAGCCCCGGTAGCCGTGGGACTGGTCGGAGCTGTAGGGTCAATTGATGCTGTCCCCGTGCATACTCCGGATGCATTTGAACCACTCGCGTTCGTTGCCCATACCTTGTAAGTATAAGGGCCAATAGTAGTAAATGGTGGATTATCAACATAATTTGTTGCATTGGCAGCTGCAGACCCTATATTTGAACCATTCCTATAAATAATAAATCCTGTCTCATCCCCTGAATTATCAGTCCACGTTACCGTTAACCCGGCATCACAAGCCCCAGTAGCTGTCCCTATAGTTGGAGCATCTGGACCGGCAGCGGCAATATCTATCTTAAAAGCGGCTATTTGTAAATCCCTTGACCCTGTTCCGGGAGTAGCAGTGGATATATTTCCCGAAGAAGTTTTATACATATGTCTGGTGGTTGCTGTGCCTTGGTAAACCCACTTTGGGTTATTTGCGCTGGAAACACTGTACCCCCAGTCGTTATCAATAAGAACAACTAAATTATTTGTTCCATCGTAGGCAAAAGAAGTGCCTAAAGTTATGGTATTCCATCCTACTACACAGGGGATACTTCCACTATATACTGAAGTTAATCCGGTCGTTACCCAGTCGGAACTAGATGTCCCGAGGGTTACTCTATTTGTAGTTCCCAAATAGACTGTTACAGGAGTAAAAGTATAAAGAGTAGCAAGATCCTGATAAAAGAATACTTTTGATATAGTCCCTCCGGCACCTACTTCGCTCTGGAGATAAATATACTCTGCCATGCCATATTTATAAGTAGAAGTTTGTAGCACGACAACATGATTTGCTTTCATAACACTGGCTCCTCCAACATAGTCTACTACTACTCGTTCAGCAGCTTTGGTGTTGGAGAATATTCCTGCTATGCTCAAACACAATGCTAAAAACCTAAATTTTTTCATTATTTATCTTTTTCCCCTCATCCTCAAAATCCGCACCGTTCTATATATAGAACTAATAATATAATATTAATATCATATTTGTATCTATTTTAGCATCTTGTCAAGCGAAAAATATGCTTTTCTCACTTATTTTTTGTCCTGTTTTTCATTTGCTCCCTGTTTGTCATTCTGAGCGAAGCGAAGAATCTCTCTGTTACCCCTTTGTTTGCAGGCTTATCCGGGGTATTTCTTTGGGCTAGTTCTGTTAAGAAGTTTTTATTCTTGTTTAGTCCGCCTCATGCGGAGAACTTGTCCGACGGTCTGCTTGGAGAAGAATCTCTCTGGTTCTCTGCGTGCTCTGCGACTTTTTGTTTTGTGCAAATCTCCTTATCTGTTACAATGAATTGCTAAAAAATTATAACAAACCCTTGAGCGATAGCGATTAGGGATTGTTATCCCGCTATAGGGCCTACTTGTTACTACCAGTTACTATTTTGTGTTTCTTTTTAGTGCCTTAGTGTTTTTGTGGCAGGCTTTTCGCCCCTATTCTCTCTTCTGTCTTTTTTAAATTCTGTTTCACCGCTTCATTATTCGGGGCTATTTTTAAAGCTTTCTTGTACTCGTCTCTGGCTAATTCAAGTTTTCCGCTCGCCCTGTATACGTTCCCGAGATTATTATACGCTTCCAGGTAATCGGGTTTTAGTCTTAGTGCTTCTTTGTATTCTTTTATTGCCTCTTCAAAAGATTCTTTCATAGTGTTTATGTCGCTCTGGCTGTTGTGCCCTTTTACCGCGTAACCGTTGCCAAGATTATTATGCGCCTCTGCAGAAACAGAATCTACTAATAATACCTTTTTGTATTCTTTTATGGCTTCGTCAAATAACCTTTTGTCTTGATAGAAACCGGCAAGATGGGTGCGCGCTTTTACATAATTTGAATCTAACTTTAACGCTTCTTTGTATTCCATTATTGTTTCTTCTATTAACCCCTGTGCTTTATAAACATCACCAAGATTAATATGTGCCTCTATAAGTTCGGGATTTACTTTTACCGTATCGTTTCCTTTTAGTGCCACAGCCCCCATATTTTTAGGAATAGTATACATTCCGGAGCTAGTCTGCACTTTTTGGTATTCTTTTATGGCTTCGCCAGGCATTCCCTTGCTTGCATATATGTTCCCTAAATTATTATGTACGTTCGG
>JAQTXJ010000067.1 GCA_028688815.1 bacterium
GCCCTTGGCTTGACAATATTACCGGAAGAAAAAATAGATAAAGCTTTCGGTCAATAAGTTCTTCAGTATCTATAATCATACCTGCTTACTACTTTTAATTCTGATCCCGATTTATCGGGAGAAGAATCTCTATATTTTCTTATTCCGTAAATCCTGCCTTATTTTTCTGTCGTTTTTTAATTTTCAAACTTTCTGTTAATCTTTTTGTTATTTGCGTCCAAAAACTCTTTTTGTTTTCTCTGCTTTGCGAGCTCTGAGTCTCTGCGGTGAAAATTTTTGTTTCATGGAACTCTTCCTATTAGGCAACAATTTTTTTCAAAAACTTGACAATACTATTAAGTCTTTATATGTTTACTCTTGCTGTTAAACACAAATATGCAAAAACTTAATTACCTTTTAGTTTTATGTTTTTTTATTTTTGCCGGATGCATAACTCAATATAAGCCTCCTGCTGCTGCCGGTAAAACCACCGAAGTCATTGTGCTCTGTAATGATGCAAACTGGACAGAAATAAGCGACTTGATACCGAAAGTTCTTGAAAAAGAAATATATACACCTACTACGGAAAAGGTTTTTGATATAAAAAAAGTTCTCCCGTCAGAAATCAATAAGTATAAATATCGTAAAAACTGTCTTGTTTTAGGAATTGTAGGCGATGAAATCATTGATTCCTTACTTGCAAAAAGTGCAATGAAAAAATTGTTAGCCGGTGAAGAATATATGTTCGGAGGGCAGGACTTCTTTGTTAAAGGACAGTTTTTTCTTATTATAGCAGCACCTACGGTTTACAAATTAAAAGAAATAATAGAAAATAAAAGCGATGTAATTTTTAATTATTTTGTAGAAAATGTTGCAAAAACAATAAAAAATGATTTGTATAAAGATGGTTATCAGAAAGCCGTATCTGACAGGTTACTTGAAAATTATGGCTTTACAATTTCTACCCCTCGTGGTTGGAATGTTGTAGAAGAAAAAATCGGATTTATAGAACTTGCAAGACATTCGCCGGATAGATTTATATCAATTTACTGGGAAACTACACCATTAAATGCAACTACGGAACTTGATTTTAACGCTGCAGTGGGATTAAGAAATAAAATAGGAACTAAATATTACGATGGAGATTATATAGATACTACGTTAACGAAGTTTTATCAAGTGAATTTTCATAATTCCTTAGCCGGGAAACTTGATGGAATATGGCAGAACGATGAACAAGTAATAGGCGGGCCTTTCAAAACATACTTTATGTCGGCAAACGGCAGGCTTTATATGATTGATATGCATATGTTTGCGCCCGGTTATAAAAAGTGGAAGTTTCTTCAACAGCTTGAATTAATAATAGATACTTTTTCTTTTCTAAAAGAAAATAAGCAAAATGCGTAACATAGGAAACTTATGAAATTATCTATAATAATACCTGTATACAATGAGATAGAATTTTTGCCTAAAATAATTGAAGCAGTCAAAAAAGTAAATTTGCCGAATATAGTTAAAGAAATAGTAATCGTAGATGATGCGTCTAAGGATGGGACAGGAGAATGGATTGAAAAATATGTATCCCAAAACCCGGATACGAAATTTAAAAAGCATAATGTTAATAAAGGCAAAGGCAGTGCAATTAAAACGGCTATAGATATGGCGACCGGGGATGTTATCGTGATACAGGATGCAGATTTAGAATATAACCCGGAAGATTATAAAATCCTTTTAGTCCCAATTTTAGAGGGAAAAACAAGTGTGGTTTATGGCAGTCGTAATCTACGAAAAAACAAGTCTTATTCTTGGATATATTACTTTGGCAACGAAGTTCTTACGGAAATAACAAATATACTGTATGATATGCATCTGACGGATATGGAAACTTGTTATAAAATGTTTGCCAGAGAGGTAGTCAAAGATATGCGTTTGTGTGCAAAAAGGTTTGATTTTGAGCCTGAGTTTACGGCAAAAGTTGTAAAGAAGGGATATGAAATATATGAAATACCGATAAACTATAATGCAAGAAGTAGAGAAGACGGCAAAAAACTAACATGGAAAGACGGTATTAAAGCTTTATGGACTTTAATAAAATATAGAATAGTTGATTGAAATGAAAAAATCACAAAATAAAATAGAAGAGAATGATTTGTCAAAAACGGATTTTATTTATGTAGTATCCCACGAACTTCGCTCTCCTCTTGCAACAGTAAAAAATGCAATTGAGATACTTTCCGATGGTATGGCCGGTGAAATAACGGATACTCAAAAACATCTTCTTGGAATAGCAAACAAAAATATTAATAGATTGAATTTTATAATTGAAGATATTCTAGATATCTCCCGTATTGATTCAGGCCAGATAAGAATAGAATTTGCTCCTGTAGATATAAAAGAAGTAATCAGCGATGTTGTGATTTCGCTGGAAAGGGACGCAAACGAAAAAGGTATAGATATTATAAAATCTTTGCCGGAGAAAATTATCAAGGTGAATGGGGATTTTCAAAGATTAATCCAGATATTTACAAATATAGTGGGCAATGCTATAAAATTTACAGACAAAGGTAGTATTACTATTATAATAACAGAAGAAAAAGAATATATAAAAGTATCAGTCAAAGATACGGGAGCCGGAATTCCTCCCGACAATATAGATAAGATTTTTGATAAGTTCTTTCAAATAAGAGAGTCTACTAGCCTAAGTTCAAAAGGCGTAGGATTAGGCTTGACGATTACTAAAAAATTAGTTACAATGCATAATGGAAAAATAGAAGTAGAAAGCGAACTTAATAAAGGCAGCACCTTTAATGTCTTTTTGCCGATTTGAATATAGATAAGGAGGCGTATTATGAAAAAGGTTTTAATCGTAGATGACGATAAGGATTTAATAGAAACGGTTACTTTTTATTTAACTTATGGCGAGTACTCCGTGAGAATTGCCGAAAATTGCACGCAAATGTTTAAAATATTGAAAGAAGAAAAACCGGATATTATACTCCTGGATATTATGCTTCCCGATATGGATGGAATTACTGCTTGTAAACACTTGAAAACAGATCCCGATTTATTGTCCATTCCTGTTATGATGGTAACGGCAAAAGGGAAAAGAGAAGATATAGAAGCGGCTATAAAAGCAGGCGCAAATGGCTATATTCCCAAACCATTTAGTTTATCAAGATTGGTAGAAAGAATAGAAGAAATTTTAGCGCATCACTAATATGGGACTCATTGAATTAGATAAAATAGAACCCGGTATGGTACTGGCCAAACCGGTATATAGCCACCTGGGAGCGCTTTTATTGAAAGAAGGCAAGAAACTTACAGAGAGAGAATTATTAATTCTTGAATCCTGGAAAATAAAAGAAATCGATGTAGAAGGAGTAGAATCTTCCGAAAGTAAAGATAAAGCTGTTTCCGATCAATTGGAGAAAGAAGAACTTGATAAAATAGAAGCGGAAATAGAAACGAAATTCTCCTCTATTCCTAAAGATAATAGCCTGATGATGGAAATAAAAAAGATAGTTAAAGCGATAAAAGTAGAAAGTTTGTTAGAGGAAAAGAAACATGGGAATGGATAAAGATACACTCTGGTATAAAATAAAGAAGATGAATAGTCTTTCTACTCTTCCCGAAATATATGACAGGGTAAGTGATATGATAAATGACCCAAAAACGTCGGCTGCAAACTTAGCAAGTGTTATCTCAAGGGATGAGACACTTGTTGCTAAACTTTTAAGAGTAGCAAACTCACCTTTTTATAAAGCATCCCCGGAAAAAGTTACTTCTATAACTTTTGCTGTTGCTTTATTAGGTTTTAATGCAACTAAAAATCTTGTCCTTTCTGTGTCAATATTTGACCTGTTTCATACTTTTGAAGAATCTTTAAAACTTACCGTAAGAGGCTTCTGGAAACATTCTATAACCTGTGCTGTTGCAAGTAAAATAATAGCACAAAATATTAGATATAAAAATCCCGAAGAAATGTTCGTAAGCGGATTATTACATGATATTGGGAAAATCGTAGAAATACAATATATGCCTGAAGATTTTAAAAAAATTATAAATGTTATTAATAGTAAAGAAATATCTATGAAAGATGCGGAAGAAGAGGTTTTAAAATACTCGCATACGGATGTCGGCAAAATGCTTGGAGTGCATTGGAATTTATCCCCAAGAATTATTGATTGCGTGAGACTTCATCATATCCCGGATAAAGCAATTGACAGCTTAATGGAAGTTTCTATAGTCCATACTGCAAATGTATTAAGCCATTCGTTGGAACTTGATTACAAAGTTCCGATCTTAAATGAAAAAGCATGGGAAACACTGAACTTAAAAATAGATATGCTTGAACCGATGCTTAAACAACTTAAGAAGGAGTCGATAGAAGCAGTTGCTGTTCTTTTCCCCAAAAAATAATTAAGTGTTTTCTTTCCGTTACTAACCGGTTAATTTATTTTTTCCGAATATAATAAAACCGATGCCCATAAAAATTAGAAAAACGCCTAATATAAGAACAATAGATCCATAAATAGTAGGCTTTATTTTTCTTATTCCTTTTGCTGTTAACACGGCAATAACTCCATACCACAAAAAATCTGACGATATGTGTCCGAAATAGAAAGCAAAAGGCCCATAAATACCATTTTCTTTTGATAGAAGTATGTAATTTAACCCTACTGTTGCCCACCAGATATACCAATATGGATTTGAAAGAGTTGCAAAAATCCCCTGGAAAATACCGGAGTTTTGTTTTGATAAATGTAATTTTTCTGTTGGATTTGTAAATTCAATATTTATTTTTTTAACGGATCTTAACATATTAATTCCCATCCATACCAGAACAAATCCCCCGGTTATGCCGATAATTCCTTGGACGTCTTCCTGCAGGAATAATTGTTTTAAACCTGAAAGCAGAAGTATTACTATAATGGCTTCTATTATGCTGTGTCCTATAATTATTACTAATCCACCTTTAATGCCTTTTTGAATCGTATTGTATATGTTTACTGATAATAAAGGCCCCGGCATAACGGCGCCTGATAATCCTATAAATAATGAGGTAATAAAAATACTAAAAATATTCATTGTTTAAAATATTTTAATAAAATTGAGAATTGTCAAACTTTAACGTATAAATTTTTATTTGTCGGGAAATATTATCTTTTAAAAACTTATATCTTGAAGTAATGTTTCTTAAAACAATTATTTGCAGAATAAATATTATTTTAAATAATAATGTATTCCTAATAAAGGTCCCCAGCCTAACCCAAATCCGTTAGCTAATACGAGGTCTAATCCTATTCCTATCTCAACGGAAAGAGGAACTTCAGGACTAAAAAAAAGTTCACACTCATAAAACCCTTCTCCCAAAATCCAGGCTCCTGATTCATGATATATCCCATGATACGAGGAATTATTCCATGTATGAATGCCTGCTCCTATGCCTAAAAAATGAGTATATTGAACTGAATTTCCCCCACTGCTCATCCCAAAAAGCGCTCTGCCTCCTAACGCCATATCACCATAATACCCCCCCAAACCACCAAACCCTGCCGTAAGCTGAAAAACTGTTGTTGGAGCAGAGCAAAACTTGACACTAAGCGTTCCGTTAGGATAAATTCCTGCACCGATTCCTAAGGTATGAGATGTGTTTAACAACATTAATAATAATAACATTTACCCCTCCTCGAAAATTTATTTTGATAATTTTATCAGCTATTATTTTCTAATTATAATTAACATATATTTCTCTTTCGTCAAGTGTCAAATAATTTAATTGGTATTGTTCAATAATATGGTTTCTTTTTTGGTGGTTTGAATATTCCCCCGGATAAAAAAAAGCCCTTCAGGAAAACCTGAAGGGCTTTTTTTACTTTCTTTTTCTTATTGTGACAATATTTTAAATTCTATTCTTCTGTTCTGCTGTCTACCCGGTTCAGTGCCATTATCTGCGATTGGTTGAGTTATCCCATAACCTCTTGCAGTAAGTTTATCTGCTGAAATTCCGGCAGTTACAAGATAGTTTCTTACGGACTCGGCTCGTAATTGAGATAGCGTTAAATTACGTGAAGCATTCCCTTCAGCGCTTGCATGCCCGGAAATTTCTACTCTCACATCCGGATGTTTTTTGAGCAATTCCGCTGCAGTATTAAGCACTGGGTATGATTCAGGTTTAATCTCTGCACTATTGACTTTGAAATTAATACCGTGAAGCACTATTTTTTCTTCTTTCTTGAACAACTCAAAATCTTTTAACAAAGTAGCATTTGGCTCGCACACGATTACTACTCCCTCAGGAACGTATTTGTCTGCTTCTATTTTTACGGTATAAGTTCCCGCAGGAATCTGTGCTTTGTAAGTACCGGTTGCAGCATCTGTTATAACATCAGGTAATTGTGTCGTTGGGAAACTAATTTTGGCGTTTCCTATACCTGCACGAGAAGCGTAATCCAATACTTTACCGGCAATAGTTGCCATTTGTGCGGCCGGGGAGAGTTCTATGTTTAATATGGTAGTTTCCCCTGCTTTACAGGTTACCGGTTGTGTCCAGGGAATATAACCACTTTTTTCTGCCTTTAAAACATAAGTGCCTGCAGATATTTCTACTCTGTATATTCCTGAAGTATCACTTACTACCGGTGATATCTGGGTTTCCGGGAAAGATATGTTTGCAATGCAAAGCATACGAGAAACTCTGTCTGTAATTTTACCTGTAAGAATAGCAGGTTTTTCTACAGGTTTTCGTTCTAATCTAAAATTCAAAATCTGTTTTTCTCCTGCCGTTATTAAAACAGTCTGCTCTTCCGATGATTTGTATTTGCCTTTTTCAATAGGAGATGCGCTTACAATAGTTTTGCCTGCAGAGAATGTAATTGCATAGCTGCCATCTTCATTTGTAGTTATTGTAGTATCAAAAGTGGGGAAGGAAACAACGGCTTTAACTCCTTTCTCATCTTCTTTGTCCATAACTTTACCGGCAAGTGTTCCTGTAGAAGGAGGTGCTGGCGGTTTCATATAATTGAATCCATGAGAGAAGATCAAATTTGCTCTCCATGGAGGAGTTCCGCCAAACCCATTTAGTTCATATCTTTGTAAATTATCGGGCAAATTGTTTGAAAAATCCCAGCTGGCGTCGTCATACCCTGAAATTTTGAAGTCTACCGCAATAGTAATCCAACTGTTTGCAAGTGTTTCAAATCTTAACCCGGGTGTAACATAAATTCCACCATCATCTAACTCATTTTCATCTTCAGGTACCAGTCTATGTTCGCCATATAATTCAATAAACGGAGAAAAGAATTGATATTGCCCTTCTACTCCAAAACCGTATGTGTATTTGCTGTCCCCGTGAGGATATTTCATATATCCAAGATTAAGATGGGCTATAAGAGCCGGGTCAGCAACCAGCACTCCGCTTATTAATAATTTTCCTCCATAAGATACGCCATCGTTAGTGAAAAATCTATGAATCCCACCATCGCTTTTTCTGCAGGGGTAGCCAAATACCGTATCTTGCCCGCATATTTTGGGAATGGCTGTTTTTTGTGCTCCTGTAGGAAAGGACAGTAACGGGTAAAGACCTACATTAAATTTTTTTGCAAGCTCTGTAGGAAATAATTGTGGTAATTGAGTTGGTGTAAATTTTACCCCTAATTCAGTATCACTGAATCCGTAACTTACACACCCTGAACCTGTTGCGTCCGCAATAGCCGTAACGCTGTCTTCCATTGCATCTGCAAGAAAAGCTGAATTAATATTTACTTCTAGACAATTAGTTATAGAAAATCCTAGTGCAAAAGGAATATCAAGCATAACGCAATTTCCTCTTTGTGCAGCGTATGATGTATCATAAGCAGTAGGCACGGATAAAGGAATTCTTCCTATAGATGTTAAGGATATGCTATCGTTACTCCTGTTTTGACTTACTTTTCCACCCCATATAAAATAAAGCCTGCCCATATGTTCAGGTGAAGCAGAAAGTACTTTGTTTAGTCCGCTGACTCCTGTCGGAGCTGGCACAGCTGATAGGTACGAACATATAAAAATCGCACCTATTATAAAGCCCAATTTCTTCATCTTACCTCCTTGGTAATAGATTGTAATGCAAGCGTCTTGCTTGCTAATATTAAAATTTTAAATAATATCAATAACCTATTTGGTTTTAAATAAATCAAGAAATCTGTCTTCGTAAAGATTAAATAAATTCCATTTATCCAGTTCTTCTTTTAACATATATGCTTTCTTTTTGTCATTTTTGGCTTCGTAGAATAATTGCTCGATTTTTTTTCGGACAACAAAAGGAATAACTTCTTCTTCTTTGTCATTTGTAGTTTCTTCCTGTCCTATATCATAAAATTGTTCCTTAATATGTTTTCTGATTTCCGATAAATCTTTTACGAGTTCTTGAATTTGTAAGTCTATTTCACTTAAATTCACTTTTATTTTTAATATCTGCTCGAAAACCTTTACTATTGCTCTTGAAGCTTGAGGATTTGGAAACCCTATGGCATAAGCAGGTATAGTAGATAATAGACAAGCAGCAGGAATGTCGTATTGTTCCGATTGACCTACTAATAATCCATTTGCTCCTACTATTTCTCCCATATCCAAAGGTTTTAACTGGTACTCATTCAACATAAGGTCTCTTAATTTTTTTGTAGTCCCTGCGCTGTAAACTTTCGGCGGTTCTTCAAGTCTCATAGGTACAGGAAATGCAGCTGCAGTGAAAATAGTTTTAACTCCTAAATCCTTTGCAAATTTAAGAATAGAATCTATTAACAATAGAGTTGGTTTTGGCCTTAATTGCACTTCGCCTTCAAAAACAATAAGATTAAAAGAAGAACTTTTTTTGTAATAAAACATATTTCGTGGCATAAGAGGCAATTGAACATGTCCTTTATCTACTATGACAGCCTCAGGAATTGTAAATTCCGGGGCTTCTATTTCAGCTAAGGGTTCTAACTTTAGTTTCCTACGGAGATAATCCACTGCCCTGATCCCAACATTACCTACTCCTGGCCAAGCAGCAAGCATAATTGGAGATTTTATGCCTTCTATCTTTTGATAGGTCTTTAATTTCATAAACTAATATTAATAGGACCTATTGCCGGGCTTTTCCCTGATTTTACTTGCTGCAAGTCTTGCCGCTTCTCTTGTTTTAAGATCTATGTCGTGTTGCGCTGTATAATCCAAAGACGTTAGAGCTTCTCTCCTTCCGAGTTCGCCGAAAGAAGTAGCTGCAAGATAACGGATATCATTGTCTGCATCGCGCAAACCTTTTAATAACGGGTCAAAAACTGTTCTAAATGGCAATTGTCCTAACGATACAGCAGCTAATGTTCGTAATCCCCAGTCTTTATTTTTGTTTTTCACTATGCGGAATAAAGTTGTATCACATAAGGGGTCTCCAATGTTGCCAAGAGCTACCACCATAGCTTTTGATACCAATAAACTTGTGTCATCAACAAATTCCATGAGAGGTGGAACGGCAGAAACATCTTTTATCACGCCCAAAGCAACTGATGACCTTGCTCTAATAGTTGAGTCCGGATCCTCAAGGACTTCTACAAGACATCTTACGCCTCTCACATCTTTTGTTTTTTCTATTCTTTGTATTGCATACAAACGAGCTGGTTTTTTCGAATCCCCTATAGCTCCTACTACTTTTGCTAATAAATCAATTTCGTCATTCCTGTTGAGGAAAGAATCTAATGTCATAGTTGCATATTCACGAGTATCATCAGGTTCCAATAACTCAATAAGTATGGGTATTGTAGCTCTATCATTGTCTACAAGAGTGCCAAGTGCATCGGAAGCACCTTTTCTGACTGCAGCGTCAGGATCTTTTAGTGCTCTTACCAATGTTGGCATTGCTCCCGGTTTATCTGCTATTTCCATTAATGCTTGTGTTAATGCTACACGACATTTTGGGTCGTCTTCTATTTCCGGTTTTAATCTTTTTGTCATAGGTTCTACAGCTGCTTTTGCCTTGAGACTACCCAGCGCATAAATAGTTTCTTCCCTTAATTTTGGAGATGCCTGGTCGTCAAGTACGGCTATAAGAGAAGGAATTGCTTGCTTTTCGTCTAATATTGCAAGCGCTTCGGCTATTCTTGATCTTCTTTGAAAAGTAACCGTCGAATCTCTTATTGCTTGAACTATAATTGAAACTCCACTCCTGTCATGTAACCTTGCAAGCGCTTCTCCAGCTGCATAACGGACAGAAGGATAAGGGTCTTTTAATTTTTCTCTCAGTGGCCCTACCGCCTTTCTATCTCCCAATTTGCCAAGTGCTTCCGAGACATTTTCACGAACTTTTTCTACTTCATCTTTTAATGCAGCTATTAAATAAGGGACCGCAAAACAATCTCCGGCATCGCCAAGTATTTCTGCTGCTTCCCAACGTTTTTTTGGAATACCGTATTTTAAGTCCTGGACATAAAGTGTTCGTTCCCCCTTATCCTGGATAACTTCTCTCATTGCTCCTCTTGCAAATAATAACTCGGGTCCTATCAGGACGCCCAGTAACAAAATTACTCTTACCATTTTACCCCCTTAAATAAAAAATCTTTTATTAAATTTAATTAATATTATCCTAATTAATTACCTATTGTCAATAAATTTTTACTACTTTTACTACTTTATTGCTATATAGTTGTCCTATTTATGGCTCGCGTTCTTATAAAATGGCGGGGTGACAACCTCTGCCGGTTCAAATTTCCCCCTGCAATCTACCTCTATTTTAGTTCCCGGATTAGTATACGCTAATTTTATATACCCAAGTCCTATCCCTTTCTTTATCGATGGTGAAAAATTGCCACTGGTTACTTCTCCTATTTCTTCCCCATTTGGTGTTCTTATTTTATAATGTTGCCTCGGAATTGCAATCCCTGCCATTGTAAAGGCTATTAGTTTTGTTGCTAATCCTTTTGACTTTTTCTCGAGAAGCACTTCTTTGCCGACAAACTTAGGTTTGTCAAGCTTGGTTATCCAACCAAGGCCGGCTTCAAGAGGATTAGTATATTGGCTTATGTCATTGCCATAGAGAGTATATTTCATTTCCAACCTTAATAAGTCTCTTGCACCTAAACCTATAGGTTCAATTTCAAATTTTTTCCCGGCTTTCATAAGTTCATCCCACATTTTTATTCCAAAATTTGCAGGAAAGTAAAGCTCAAAACCGTCTTCCCCGGTATAACCTGTGCGGGCAATAAATGTAGGTATTCCGGCTATTGTGCCGTGAGCGCTTCTGTAATATCCGATTTTACTTAAATCAATATTTGAAAGAGGTTGAAGAACTGCTTCTGTCTTCGGGCCCTGGATTGCAAGCTGGGTTATTTCATCGCTTAAATCTACAAACTTTACGTCTGCAGGTTTATGCTCTAACATCCATTTTATATCTTTATCTTTGTTTGCGGCATTTATTACTATCCACCACTTGCCTTCTAATTTATAAACCAATATGTCATCTACTATTCCACCGTCCGGATAACACATAGCAGAATATTGCGCCTGGAAAAGTTCAAGTTTACTTGCATCATTTGTTGAAATTTCGTTAATAAAATCTAACGCTTTTTCTCCACTGACTTCAACTCTTCCCATATGTGCTACGTCAAATACACCAACCGTTGTCCTAACTCGGTTAACTTCCTGAGTTATTCCTTTATACTGAATTGGCATCTCAAAACCTGCAAATGGCACAATTTTGCCACCTGCTTCCACATGTTTATTGAAAAATGCAGTCTTCTTAAGCATTTTAACTCCTTTTTTTACCAACCCTTAACTTACTTAGTAGGATTGGAGTGTTTTTTAAAAAGTCTCGTAACTTATTATTTCGTTTAATAATTTGCGACTCTTAGGAACAGGCGAATCAGATGGATATCCCACAGGTAACAAACTTACAACCTTATATTCATCCGGAACGTTCAGTATTTTTTTTACTTCTTCCTGTGAAAATGCGCCTATCCAACAGCTGCCCAATCCTAATGCAGCTGCCTGTAATGTAATGTGGTCAACGGCTATTGCAAGGTCTACCGCATAAGCTGGCACCGTACAACTCATAATACGTTCGGGATTAGTGCTAACAGCTGCGATAACAACCGGAGCATCCGCAATGAACTTTTGATTGGATGCTGCATTGGAAAGCGCTTTTCTTGTCTCTTTATCGCGGACAATTATAAACTTCCATTGTTGCTTGTTTGAAGCAGAAGGGGCGAGCCTAGCTGACTCTAACAACTTATTTAATGTCTCTTCGGGTATTTCTTTTGAGTTGTATGCCCTTACACTTCTTCTTTCTTTTATTGCTTGCGAAACGTCCATAATTTAATATTACTTACTATACCCAATCTAAATACATTTTATTAAAAATCAAGTTTTATTTTGTAAAAGTTTGCCAAACTCTCTACTTTAAACTCTGTCCTTTTTTTTCTCAAACTTTATCTTGACATTACAA
This sequence comes from bacterium, assembly GCA_028688815.1. GTDB lineage: Bacteria > Hydrothermota > UBA3073 > JACQXS01 > JAQTXJ01 > JAQTXJ01. The sequence continues at coordinate 12,434 of JAQTXJ010000067.1, forward strand.
GTAATTTCAGGTGTATATTTGGGATTATGAAAAATTTACTTAGAGAAATTCCCGGCATTGATAAAATGGTAAAAAACGCTTGCTTCAAAAAATACCCGGAAAAATTGGTTATCCAGACTCTGCGCTCTACCACAAATAAAATAAGGGAAAATATAATAAATCACAAAATGAAAACCGATATAGATATAGAAAAAGTTATCATCAAGGAAACTCTTGTCGAATTGGAAAAAGTTAAATCCAATAATCTAAGAAAAGTTATTAATGCTACAGGTGTTATCTTGAACACTAATCTCGGTAGAGCACCAGTTCAGGTTTCGGTTTTAAAAAATCTTATTGAAGCGGGAGGAGGGTATTCTAATCTGGAATTTGATATTGAAACAGGGGAGAGGGGGGACAGGCATTCTTCAATAGAAAAACTTTTAAAAGATATCACGGGCGCAGAAGATGCAATTGTTGTCAATAACAATGCTGCCGCCGTTCTTTTAATCCTTGATACTTTTGCAAAACATAAAGAAGTTATCGTTTCAAGAGGAGAATTAATAGAAATAGGCGGTTCTTTCAGACTGCCCGATATATTGAAAAAAAGCGATTGCAAGCTTGTAGAAGTCGGAACGACAAACCGAACTTACATTGAAGATTTTGAAAATAAAATCACAAAAAAAACTGCGCTGCTTTTTAAAGCACATACTTCTAACTACAAGATATTAGGCTTTGCCCATAACCCTTCATTAAAAGAACTCGTAACACTTGGAAATAAAAATAATGTCATAGTTGTCGAAGATGTAGGAAGCGGTTTGTTTGTTGATTTTACGAAGTTCAATTTACCTTACGAACCAACCGTCCAGGAAATAATAAACACAGGCGTGGATATTGTTAGTTTTAGCGGGGATAAATTATTGGGTGGCTCACAATGTGGAGTTATTGTTGGGAAGAAAATTTATGTAGAAAAACTCAAAAAGAATCCGTTGTTTAGAGCATTAAGAGTGGGAAAACTTACCCTATCTTGTCTGGAATCTATTCTAAGAATTTATTTGTATGATGAAGACCCTGTTTCTAAAATCCCTATCCTGTCTATGATTAAAGAGCCGGGAAGTTCCTTGAAGTTACGCGCAAAAAAATTGTATAACGGATTATTAAAAACGCTGGATAAAAAATATCAACTTAAAATAGAAAATTCCGAATCCGAAATAGGCGGAGGCGCTTATCCCG
>JAQTXJ010000068.1 GCA_028688815.1 bacterium
CGCTATCGCAGGCTCAAGAAAAATAAAAACCAGTGACACAGTCGTTTTCGATTGCGGCGCAATATATAAACGTTACTGCTCGGATATGACACGAACACTAATAATCGGTAAAAATCCTCTCGCTGAAAAAGTCTATAAAATCGTCCTCAACGCGCAGGAAACCGCAATCAAAGCCATAAAACCGGGAGTCTCCTTAAAGAAAATTGATACCATCGCAAGAAATATAATAACTAAAGCAGGGTACGGAAAATATTTCGGACATTCTCTCGGACACGGAATCGGTCTGGATGTCCACGAATCGCCGAAATCTTCCCCAAAAAGCGAAGATTACGCTAAACCGGGAATGATATTTAGCGTGGAACCCGGAATATATTTACCCGGAAAACTCGGCATCAGAATAGAAGACCTTGTACTGGTTACGGATAAAGGAGTCAAAGTACTCACAAAATCCAACAAATGCGCACATTTATAGCCGTAAAAATACCCGAACCCGTTAAAAAAGATGTCTTCTCTTTCCAGAACAAATTAAAATCTCAATTCACAAGAGAAATTAAATGGGTAGAACCCGAAAACATTCACCTGACAATGAAATTCATCGGCGAAACAAAACAAGAACAAATAGAATCCATAAATACTGTTATCCAATCCTGCATTACCAATACAAAACCTTTTCAAATTTCATTCGACGGCGCAGGAGCTTTTCCAAACTTGCAATTTCCTAAAATTCTGTGGGTAGACTTAAAAGAAGGTAGAGAAAAAATTATGAAACTAATGATATCCCTTAATGAAAAACTCGCGGATATCGGATTTGAATTTGAAACCCGCGAATTATCCCCGCACCTCACTATCGGTAGAGTAAAATCTCCCATATCAAATCTTCATTTTCCCGTATTTACTTCAAATCCATTTGAAATAAACAATATATATCTTATAAAAAGTGAACTTACCCGCGATAAACCAATTTATACCGATATTAAAGAATTTGCATTGTGACAAACAACTTATCATTAATGCTTTTTGACTTAACCGACAGATGTATTAAAACATTAGTTGACGAAATAAAAATACCGGGTTATTACAAAGTAGACTTGAAATCAAAAGATTATCCTTTCGGAATTTTTGAGTTTGATTTGAACTTTGGGTTTTAACATTTGGATTTTATTGTAAAAAGGGGGTTATATGTTAGGAGAAAATAAATTAAAAGAAATTGCAAAAAAAGCTTTGGCACAATCACCTGCAGAAGCTACCCAGATTAATATTTGGGCATGGGATTCGGGATTAACTCGATTCGCCACATCCTATATTCATCAAAATGTAAGTGAAGAAAATATTAGCCTGAGCGCGCAATGCGTAAACAATAAAAAAATCGGCACCGCAAATACTAACTCTCTGGATAAAATTGACGGAACAATAAGCAAAGCCAACGAAATATCCAAACTCTGCCCTCCAAACCCGGAATGGCCCGGTTTTGCAACCCCATTACCAATCGCGGAAGCAAATACTTTTATCCCTGAAACACAAAAGTTTACCCCTGAAGAAAGAGCTAAAGGATGTAAAACTATTATTGACAGGGCAACCACAGAAGAAAAAGATTTGCAAGCGTACGGAAGCTTCGTTAGCGGCACTATGGAAGGCTGTATCGCAAACTCAAACGGATTATTCGTTTACAATAAAGCAACTTCCGCAACGATATCCACGACAATTATAGGAAAATCCGGAACAGGCTACGCCGCCGCAGGTAGTAGAGACGTAAGACAAATAAATTATAATAACGTAGCAGAAATTGCAGTCAAAAAAGCAGTATTATCACAAAACCCTGTTAAAATTGAACCCGGCAAATATGAAGTAATCCTTGAACCTCTGGCAGTAGTGGAACTCCTTGAATTCCTTTCCTGGCTCGGATTTAACGCGCTTAGTTATCAGGAAGGCAGAAGCCCGTTTTCCGGGAAATTAGGACAGAAACTGATGGGTGATAATATAACTATATGGGACGATGGTTTGGATACAAAAGGATTTCCGTTCCCATTTGACTCCGAAGGAACACCGGTACAAAAAGTTATGCTTGTAGAAAATGGTGTAGTGAAAAATATGGTGTATGACCTCAGATCGGCTAAAAAAGAAGGAAAAACGTCTACGGGACACTCAAGCGGAAACAGTGCTTATGGCGCATCCCCTTCTAACTTGTTTATGAAAGGCGATAATAATACTCTGGAAACAATTGTCTCAAAATCTTCTAAAGCAATCCTGGTTACAAGATTCTGGTATACCAATATTATAGACCCGATGACCGTCGCATTAACAGGAATGACAAGAGACGGAACTTACCTCATAGAAAATGGTAAAGTTACAAAATCATTGAAAAATCTGAGATTCACTCAATCCGTAATAGAAGCATTGTCTCAAGTGACAGAATTGTCAAAAGCTCTTCCTATCCCGGGCTCTATGAATTATGGCGTTCCTTACCTAAACGGAAGCGTTGTCCCGGCACTCAAAATTAAAGACTGGAACTTTACCGGAGTAAGTGAACATTAAATTATCTTAAAGGCTTGACAAATTTAGAATAACACTTAATATTCTCGATGATTTTAATTCTAATGTTAGAAATGGCATTTGAACCTATAGATTGCTCGAGAGAAGGTATTTTCGAAACTCCCGTTGCATCATTCCAACCTTCTGTTCATAGTCTGTATATGAATAACTTTGGAATACTGCCTTATGCAAGAGCAGAATTTTATCTGCCGAAAGGAATAGGGCTTGGAATATCAAATTTTGGGAATGAAATTTATAAAGAAAATCAATTCATTCTTGGATATACACATAACATAAAAATGCTAAAAATAGGCGCCTCAGTTCAGGGAATGAAAATGTATATAGACGATTATACCCAAAACCTATACATCGGCATAGGTGCCGGAATAAGTGCAAAATTCACAAGCTCCGTCAGTTGTAACTTTACTATGCAAAACTTTAATTCCATTGAAGAAATTCCCCAAACAAATACTTATGAACTACTCCTCTCCCCAACTAATGAACTAAAAACTTCTATCCAATTGCATACCATAGGAAAATTCTCTAACGAAGTAAGATTTATGAACGAAATTAAAGTCTCAAACATGCTATCTATAGACTTAGGAGTAAAAAATAATCCCGATTCTTTTACGGGAGGAATAAAATTGAATTATAAAAACTTTAACGTGTCCTATTATGCAAGAACCCATTCTGAACTCGGTTTAACGCATATTTTAGGATTGGATATGTCACTAAAAAAGGGAGGTTAGAATGAAACGCTTGCTTGCAGGCATTGCTGTTTTGATTATCATAGGTTGTGGAAATAATAATACACCGCCTAAAAAAGAATTTACGCCACCGGTGGATAATAAAATTACTATAGATAAGGCAGATTCTTATGTCCAGGCTTCTAAATTCCTTATGGAAGCCATAAAGAAACAGGAAGTATCCCTTCAGAAATTTATAAAAAGATGGAAATTATCTAATGATTTATCCGAACTTTCTGACTCAACTTATTCTGAAAAAAATCCGCAGGTCATTAAATCATGGAACCGCTTACAGGACCAGTGGCGTAGAGCAGAACTTAGCGCTTATGCTAAAGCAGGTCTCGGAGAAGACGAATTTAACTGGATAGGCGGAGCACTCGCAGATTCAATAAATATAGATATCCAGAGCCGAATACAAAAACAATTGCAGTAACTTTTTTAAAGAGTTTCTTAAAAATGAGAAATGTAAAATCGCCAATAGGCGCAAATATAAGTTGTAAATCATGGGCAACCGAAGCAGCTATGCGTATGCTGATGAATAATCTGGATAAAGACGTTGCCGAAATGCCTGAACAACTCATAGTTTACGGCGGTACAGGTAAAGCCGCAAGAAACTGGGAATGCTTTGATAAAATCGTAAATGCTCTGCAAAACCTAAAAAATGACGAAACTTTATTAGTCCAGTCCGGGAAACCCGTGGGAATATTTAAAACTTTTGAACACGCCCCACGAGTTCTAATCGCAAATTCCTTACTCGTCCCCAAATGGGCAACATGGAGTGAATTCAATCGCCTTGAAGCTATGGGATTAACAATGTATGGACAGATGACCGCCGGTAGCTGGATTTATATAGGAACTCAAGGAATACTTCAGGGAACTTATGAAACTTTTGCCGCCTGCGCAAAAAAATACTTCTCAAACTCGCTCGCAGGGAAATTCATACTCACCGCAGGTATGGGCGGTATGAGCGGAGCTCAGCCTCTTGCAGGAACTATGAACTCTGCAGTTATCCTTGATGTTGAAGTTGATAAAAATAAAATTGAACGCAGAATTAAACAGGGATTTTGTGACGTAATATCATATAATCTGGATGAAGCGTTAAAACTCGTAGATGATGCCCGTAAAACTAAAACACCAAAATCTATCGGACTCGTCGGAAATGCAGCCGAAATTCATCCCGAACTCCTAAAACGTGGAATTATTCCTGATATAGTTACCGACCAGACTTCCGCTCACGATGAATTAAACGGATACGTTCCATCGGGAATGCCCCTCGAAAAAGCCCTTGAACTCCGGAAAAATAATCCCGAAAAATACATAAAACTTTCCTTTGAATCTATCGTTAAACACCTATCCGCTATGCTTGAAATGCAAAAACAGGGAGCAATAGTTTTTGATTACGGAAATAACATAAGAGGACAGGCGCAAAAAGCAGGGTTTAAAGATGCTTTTAAAATCCCGGGATTCGTTCAGGAATACATTCGCCCCCTCTTCTGTGAAGGAAAAGGTCCTTTCAGATGGGCAGCATTATCCGGAGACCCTAAAGATATCTACACCACGGATGAAGCCGTTCTTAAAGAATTTCCCGAAGATGAAACACTGAAACGCTGGATTAAACTGGCACGAGAAAAAATTCAATTCCAGGGACTGCCCGCAAGAATATGCTGGCTCGGTTACGGAGAACGCGCAAGATTCGGAAAAGTAATAAATAATCTGGTAAAAACCGGCAAAATCTCCGCCCCAATAGTAATAGGGAGAGACCATCTCGATACAGGCTCGGTTGCCTCGCCTGCTCGGGAAACCGAAGGTATGAAAGATGGTTCCGATGCTATAGCGGACTGGCCTATATTAAATGCGCTTCTAAACACTGCTTCCGGCGCAACATGGGTTTCCGTCCACCACGGCGGTGGCGTAGGTATCGGGAACTCAATCCACGCAGGACAGGTAACCGTAGCAGACGGAACAAAAGAAATGGAAGAACGACTCGACCGTGTGCTTACTAATGATCCAGGGATAGGCGTAGTAAGACATCTGGACGCAGGATACGAAAAGGCAATAAATACAGCAAAAGAAAAAAATATCAAATTACCTTAATTATGGCAAAAAAATCTAAAACCGTAGATAAAATAGGAGTAATATTGCCTCAATTACTCACCTCACTGGGAATAAAAACAGGCATAGAACAACATAAATCACTGTTAATATGGAATCAAATTGTAGGGAAAACTATTGCTGCTCATACTACACCGGGATGGATAAAATTTGGAGTTTTGTTCGTAATGGTAGATGATTCAATATGGTTACAGGAATTGGAATTCTTAAAATCCCAAATACTGCTTAAAATTAATGAACATCTGGAAACAAGTAAATTAAGAGGTATTAAATTTCTTCAAAACAATAATCAAAGATAGGAAGCCCTTGAGTCCGCATCAAGCGGACAATTAGGGATTCTTATCCGGAGTTAGATAAGATTAAGATAAAGAGGAGAAAAGAGGAGAAAAGATGCAAAAATCTAATAAGGGTTATTCTGCAGATGAAATAAAAGTTTTACAGGATATTGAAGCGGTAAGACATCGCCCTTCAATGTATATAGGAGATACTGAAAAATACGGTCTTCATCATCTCGTTTTTGAAATAACTGATAATTCTATAGATGAAGCTATTGTAGGATTCTGTAATAGAATAGAAGTTACCATTGGTAAAGATGAAAGCATTACCGTTAAAGATAACGGGAGAGGAATACCCGTTGATGAACACCCTGAAGAAAAAAAATCAGCGCTGGAAGTTGTGATGACAATTCTTCACGCCGGCGGCAAATTTGACCATAAAGCATATAAAGTTTCAGGAGGATTACACGGAGTCGGACTTTCCGTAGTAAATGCCCTTTCCGAATGGCTTGAAGTAAAAGTAGTGCGTGAAAATAAAATGTATCACCAGAGATATCAAAAAGGAAAACCCGTCACAAAATTAACTATTATAGAAGAAGGAGATACGCTTGCAAACGGAACGGAAATTCATTTTATGCCGGATAAAGAAATATTTTCTCTGGTGAAATTTAGTTATGATATCCTCGCTGAAAGACTTCGTGAATTAGCCTTTCTAAATAAAGGAGTTACCTTAACTCTTACTGATGCAAGAACGGATAAATTTCAGGAATTCTTTTACAAAGGCGGGATAGTTGAATTCATTACTTTCGTTACCCAGGACAAAGAAACCTTGCATCCCCCTATTTACTTCCAACTGGAAAAAGAAGGAATAGACACTGAAGTTTGTTTCCAATATACTACGTCTTATACCGAAAATATGTTCAGTTATGCAAATAACATTAATACAAAAGAAGGCGGAACACATCTTATCGGATTCAAAGCAGGCCTTACAAGGGTAATAACCAATTATATAAAAGAACATAATTTATCTAAAAACCTTGAAGTTACCGGTGATGATACACGTGAAGGTATTACCGCAGTTATATCCGTAAAAGTAAGAGACCCGCAGTTCGAAGGACAGACAAAAACCAAACTTGGGAATTCCGATATTAAAGGAACCGTTGAATCCATAACTAATGGCTACCTTTCAATATACTTTGAAGAAAACCCAAAAATCGCCGAAAGTATTATAAATAAAATTTTAAGTACCACAAAAACAAGACTCGCTGCCCAACAAGCAAGAGATCTTAGTCGTAAGAAAAATATCTTCGACCAGTCACCTTTACCCGGAAAACTTGCAGACTGCTCGGATAGTAATCCCGAACTTACGGAAATTTATATCGTAGAAGGAGATTCCGCAGGCGGTTCCGCAAAACAAGGTAGAGATAGAAAATTTCAGGCAATATTACCGATAAAAGGAAAAATACTAAATGTAGAAAAAGCAAGCGAAGATAAAATCTGGGAATCGGAAGAAATAAAAGCAATAATGAAAGCATTGGGACTCAGCGATGAAAAGAAAGAATTACGCTATTACAAAGTGATAATAATGACCGATGCGGATGTTGATGGTTTACACATAAGAACACTACTACTTACCCTGTTCTATAGACATGCAAAAGACCTAATAGAAAAAGGTCATATATATATTGCCCAACCTCCTCTTTACCGCGTAAAAATTAAAAGCAAAAGTCATTATATCTATACGGATGAAGAACTAAATGCTTTAATAGGCGGCAAAGATCCCAAACCTGATGTCCAGAGATATAAAGGATTAGGTGAAATGAATCCGGAAGAACTATTCTCTACAACTATGGACCCGAATACACGAACCTTAAAACAAGTTACATTGGAAGATTCCGTAGAAGCTGAAAGAATGTTCACTGTCTTAATGGGAGATAAGGTTGAACCTCGCCGTAATTTCATTGAACAAAACGCAAAATACGTGCAAAATCTGGATGTATGATAAAATAATCCTTAAATATTTGATTTGCTGATTAAAAGCTTTTAAGGGATAGTGATTATTTCTGTATTCCCTATAATAATCTATGATTCTTAACCTCTATGTGGTAAAAGAACATATTGCCCCGTTTTTTATCGGATTCTTAGCCCTCACATCCATATTGCTTATGAATCAAATATTCCTTCTTATATGGGATGTAATCGGTAAAGGTGTCCCTTTCTTAACTGTATTATATATATTACTTTTATATTTGCCTTCTATTTTTGCATTAACTATCCCTATGAGCGTAATGGTAGCTTCCTGTATGGCATTCGGCAGGTTGTCTTCGGATTTCGAAATTACGGCAATAAGAAGTTCAGGGATTAACCCGTTAAAACTTAATACCTTTCCTCTAATTATGGGCATAGGACTAGCATTATTTATGATATGGTTCAACAATCATACTTTACCTGAAGCTAATCACAAACTAAAAAATATAATGCTTGAATTGGCACAAAAAAAACCAAGCTTACAAATAAAACCTTTCGTAACATTTACTGATTTTGAAGGATATTACCTGAATGTAGGCGCCGTTAATTATAAATCAGGACAAATTGAACGCGTCAGATTATTAGAAAAATCTACTGAACGAGAAATTTTTGCCCAAAACGGCAAATTTATTACTTACGGTAACAAAATTATATTGGTATTGAATAATGGAGAGATTCATGAATTGATTAAAGATAAACGATACCGTAAAATAAGCTTTAAAGAACATCGTATTTATATCCCTATGGATAACGAAGAAATTAGAATACAAAAAGACTTCAGAGGAGAACGCGAACTCTCCGCCAAAGCACTAAAAAAAGATATAAACAGAGAATTACAGAAATCCAAACCAAATAAAAAGGTTAAAAACGGTAAAATATACTCAATGCTGGTAGAATACCATAAAAAATACTCAATCCCGGCAGCTTCTTTCATATTTATTCTGTTAGGCTGTCCATTAGCCATCAGGGTAAAAAAAAGAGGAGTAGGTGTAGGATTCGGTTTACCCCTGTTATTCTTTATATTCTATTATGTATGCCTTGTAGGTGGAGAAAGTTTAGGAGATAGAGGCGTAGTTCAACCCTGGATTGCAATGTGGTTTGCAAACGCCGCATTGTTAATAATTGGAATAGTTGCAACCTTCCGGGCAAATAAATTATCCTGAATTGTAACTTAAGCTTCCAGCTTGAGCATCCGGGCAAATAAATTATCCTGAATTGTAACTTAAGCTTCCAGCTTGAGCATCCGGGAATAAATTATCCTGAATTGTAACTTAAGCTTCCAGCTTGAGCAGTAAATAATATCCCTACAACATCAAAAGCCTTATTAAGATACTAAATTGGATATGTTGAATCCATCCATCAAATCCGACTTAGACGGAAACGTTTTACTCAAAGATTATACCAACGAGGAAATCTACAAATTGAAAATATCCAGCAAGTTTTCAACAGCTTCTTTCTTTACATCATCTCTATTGTAAAAATTTTGATTTATTCTTTCTTTTACTTCTCTAATCTTGTCTTCCCTTATATCTAATGATTCAAAAAGGACCTTTTGAATCCCATTTATATCACTATTTGCACTATTTTTATCAGTCGTAGCCCTATCTGTACTCTTGGATTTTGAAGACGAGACTTTCGACTCATCTATAATGCTTTTTATTTTATCTATTCCCATATCTACAATCATTATCGTATGGTTTTGTGAAAACTTTAATAAAAAATAAATTATTTTTTTAGAAGCTCTTATTCTTTTTTTACTATAGTCCCGAGTCTGTTACGGGAGAGCTTCTTTTCTCCGCCTCAGGCAGATTACAAACTCTTTGTCTTTTTTTTAGAGATTTTTACCACTGGAAAAATATAAAATTTCTTGCCTTTCTTTATAAAAATATATAAGATCAATCATATGAAAGCAGTTATACTTTGCGCAGGGTATGGAACAAGAGTTTTGCCATTAACAAATTACCTCCCAAAACCCCTGTTCCCTATATTTGGTAAGCCTATCATTGATAATATCATTTTTCACCTAAAATCTTTAAATATCTCTGAATTTTGTATAAATACACACCATCTGGCAGATAAAATAAAAAATTATGTGTTATCAAACACTAAATTTAACGCAACCTTTAATTTCTCTTACGAACCTCAAATACTTGGTATCGCAGGTGGCATTGGAAATATAAAAGAATTTCTACATTCCGAAGACATATTTATCGTTCATAATGGAGATATATTAAGTAATATTAACCTTGAGCCCGCAATTGAATTCCATAAAAGAGAAAATGCAATAATTACACTCATATTACACGACTATAAAACATTTAACAAAGTAACGCTATCTTCTCCCCTCTCACCCAATAAGACTAATAACAATATTTCAAGTATTAATGCTCCTGCTAATCCAAAATCTCTCGCATTTACAGGAATTTCTATTATGTCAAACAAAATACTTGATTTTTTACCGAATAATAAGACTTCGGCTGATATTATACCCGTTTATAATAAATTAATCGACCTGCACGCTATAAAAGGCTATATTTCCCAAAATCATTTCTGGTCAGATATAGGAACTCCTGAAAGTTATCTTGAAACTCATAAATCTATAATTTTTAACAAAATTAATCTGTCTATTCCTCTCCCTTCTGGTAATATTTATATTGGGGAAGGATCCAATATACCTAAAACTACGATATTAAATGGTTTTGTTTCTATAGGACAAAATTGTATAATTGGAGATAATGTGGTTTTAGAAAATTGTATTGTATGGGATAATATTACAATCGCTAATAATACAAAAGATAAAAATAAAATATTTTTTGGTAACTCAAGCTTCCAGCTTGAGTAGTAAATAATATTACTAAATGAAAGACATCATAAGAAAAGCTATTCAAAATCTTGGTTTCCACGACAATTTTGCCATACGACAATTAACAGAAGGTGGCTCAACTCGGGAATTTTATAGGATTAAAGAAAACAATAAATCTATTATACTTTTAATAGATGATACACCTCACCTGTCTGTCCGCCGTAGGAGAAGTGGCAATACTCCCGGTGATCAGGAATTTGAAAATTATATTGCAATTGCATCTGTCCTCAAAAAAACAAAAACAGCAGTTCCTGAAATTTACTACTCTGATAAAAAAGAACATTTTCTGCTTGCAGAAGATATAGGAGACTTAAGCCTTGAACTTGCTGTAAAAAAACATAATTATCCCGTTCTGGAAACTTATAAACAGGTCATTGACACACTTTTAAATATGCAAATAATGGGGTTAGGAGAAAGTTCACACTGTACTCCTATAATTACCCGTAAGTTTGATTATAATACTTTTAGATGGGAAACTCAATACTTCACTCAATATTTTCTCGGTAAGTACTGCAAAATGGAACATCCCGCTCAGGCGGTGACCGTCTTGGCGGGACTAAAAGATATAGAGAAGAATCCACTTTTACAGGCGGAATTCCATAATCTGGCAATGCACCTTGTAAATGAACCATTTTATTTTATGCATAGAGATTTTCAATCTAAAAATATCTTCTTAAAACAAAATAAAGTCTATATTTTAGATTTTCAGGGAGCAAGACAGGGATTACTTGCTTATGATATAGCTTCATTGCTAAAAGACCCTTATATGGTATTGGAAGACAAAACAAGAGAAGAACTTATCAATTATTATATTGATTCCCTGACAAATACATGGAAAATAAATATAAATATGGAACAATTTAAACAAACTTTTCTTTACACCGGGCTTCAACGAAATATGCAGGCGCTTGGCGCATTTAGTTTTCTCTCTCTTGTAAAAGGCAAAACCTCATTCCTTCAATATATTTCACCCGGAGTTAATTACCTGAAAAAAGCTCTTTTTGACACCACTGAGTTTCCAGTGCTAAAAGAAATAGTAAATTCAATACCTATATTTTAGAAAGCCCCTGAACGATAACAACTAAGCCATTTCAGACAGGTTATTCAGTTCTGCTGAACTCTAAGTTATCCAACTCTGCCGAATCACTTAATAACTGCAAATTTTGTAAGATATTTTCTATTAGTTTTAGTATTAAAGGCGCTGATTAAATAAACTCCCGATGAAATCCTGTTCCCCGTTATATCTCTACCATCCCATACAACTTTGGAAGAATTAATATGTTCTATTTTTTTCAGTAGTCTCCCGGATAAAGTATATATTCTAACTTCTCCACCGGAATTATCTCCCGAAATACCTATTGAATCTATATAAAATACTATTTCTTTATGTTTTGATACCATAAATGGATTCGGACATACTATAATTTTAGACAAAGTATCAAGAGGATTGGATGATCCAATATAAAATCTTGATAACCCATTTTCAGTCCCAACCCATAAAACTTTATTTATCTGGTCAAACCTTACTGATTTTGCAAGGTCATTCACTAACCCATCTTTAGTTGTATATTCTTCAAAACCCTCATTAGAAAGTTTTCTTACTCCCCCTTTATCTGTTTCTGTCGATTTAGATATCGCAAACCATATATTTGCAGAATCTATTGTCATACCCCGGGGAGTTCCCCCAAGTTCACTTATAGTGTAAGAATTGCTAATTTGCATATTCTTAAACTGATACGCACCACTGGTGGAACCTACCCATACTTCTCCCGCCTTTTCCTTATTGAAAAAATAAAATTCTTCTCCTACTAATTTTTTCTGCATAGTTCCGTCTTTTTTCAGTATCACTAAACATTGAGGTCTTATACTTCCTACCCATAAGTTTCCATCGGCATCTTTCATCATTGGACATACCCATGACGTATACCCATTAGGGTCAGAAAATGCCGTGTCCACTTGATTTGTACTGTTTCTAATTCTACGAATATACCCATCTGTACTCGCAATCCACAAATCGTCATTATCATCTAAACAAGAACCGGTAACAAAATTTGCACCCCCAGGTGCATCTATTGTTATTTGAATTGTTGAATCATTTGGAAATATTCTTGCCACAGCACATACCGCGGGATCGTTCCAGTCTGCCATTGTTATCCATTTATTATTCTTCTTATCCACCATAACATTCGTAACAAAAGGGACTGAGAATGAATATATTTTCCATTTCCAATCATTTCCGTCTTTATATAACTTACTAACTTTATTATGTGTCCATCCAGGCTCTCCCCAGTGACTTGACCAAATACCGCCATTCAAATCCATTGCCATATTAAGAAAATAGTTAGCCGCAGGACCTTCCGGTTTGTATTCTTCAATAGGAGCGGCATATTTTACAATTCCATTCCATGCAGTTCCAATCCATAATGCGCCATCAAACAACAAAGCCCTTGAATCATAATTTGCAATTTGTATCCAATTGCAAGAAGTATCCCCAACTAATTCACATCTATAAGTTCCTTGTGAACATGCCATCCACAAAGCCGTATCTACAACGCAAAAATCATTTACCTTGAAATTAGTATCCACAATATCCCATAATACACTATCTCCAAATCTTATACTATCAATAAGGATTCTTGCTATTCCCTTCTTAGTGCCTGCCCACATATAGTTATTCCACTTTTCAATAGCATATACTGTATCATTGGGTAATCCATTTTTAGTGTTAAATACTATTAAATCGTCAAAAACCTTGTTTGACACCCCGATTCCACTATTTGTCCCAACCCACATCTTAGTAATATCAAACTTTACTAACCCGCTACTATTTATGCCTATCCACTTCGTACCGCCTTCTATTATAATCGCAGAAACATTGTTATTAGATAAACCGGAATTTGATGTGTCATAAACCACCCAGCTATTGCCGTCAAATTTCACTAGCCCACCATCATTTGTGCCTATCCATTTATCGCCAGTCGTTTCTTCTATTGCAAGAGCCTGAATATGGTTATCAGGTAAACCGGAATTTGATTCGTTGAACACAGTCCAGTTAGTCCC
>JAQTXJ010000145.1 GCA_028688815.1 bacterium
TTATTAGTTAATAAAATTTAAGGAGGGAATTATGACTATAACAAGGTTAATGATATTATTAATAGGATTTATTTTGCCGGGACAGATATTTGCACAAAATGAAATGTGGGTAGCGAGGTATGATGGACCGTATGGCATAGGAGGATTTGACCATGCGTTTGCAATGGTGGTGGATGACAGCGGATATATTTATGTAACAGGAACAAGCCTTGATACAACTCTTTGCACTGACTACGCAACAATCAAATACAACAGTGCAGGGGATACGGTATGGGCAAGAAGATATAACGGACCAGATAAATACAGTGATGATGATGCATATGCAATTGCGGTTGACAAAAATGGAAACGTATATGTGACAGGAAGAAGTACCGGAATCGGGACTTATTACGACTATGCGACAGTAAAATATAATTGCACAGGAGATACAGTATGGACGAGACGATATGATAGAGGAGGAGGGGCAGGATATAATACTGATGAGGCAAGAGCAATTGCAGTAGATGACAGTAGTAATGTATATATAACAGGCCGTTCCGAGACAATAAAATATGATAGTTTGGGAAACACGATGTGGGTCAGAGTATTTAGTGGTGAGGCATATGCAATAACAGTAGATAATAATAAGAATGTCTATGTAACCGGGAGAAATGCCGGTAGTTACGACTATTTAACCATAAAATACAATAGTTCCGGAGATACAGTATGGACAAGAAAATATAGCGAAACAGCGAAGAGTTATGAGGAGCCCAAAGGATATGACTTTTATAAAACAAAAGGGTTTCCCCGAGGAGGTGGAGGAGAAGCAATTGCTGTAGATGAAGATGAAAACGTATATATAACAGGGGCTATTTCGGAATCAGATAGTTTCAGATATGGAACAATAAAATATAACAGTTTGGGAGATACGGTATGGGCAAGAAAGTATTGCTCCGGAAGATGGGCAGAAGGGACTGCTCTTGTGCTTGACAACAACAAAAATGTCTACGTAACGGGAAGAGAGAGTTATACCATAGGTGATAGCGATGCATACTATGTGACAATCAAATACAACAGCGCAGGAGATACAATGTGGGTAAGGAAATACAGCGGTCCCGCGAAAGGGACTAATTGCGCAACGGGAATTGCAGTGGATAATAGTGGGAATGTGTATGTAACGGGGAATAGTTGGGGAGGTTGGGGAGTAGGAAGCAGGGAAGACTATTCTACTATAAAATACAGCAGTTCAGGGAATGAAGAATGGGTACAGAGATATAATGGATCTATGAATAATGAGGATAACGCATATGCAATTGCGGTAGACAATAAAGGATATGTATATGTAACAGGAAGTGCCTTACAGAGTACTGGATATGACTATACAACGATAAAATATTCGTGCGTAGGAATAGAGGAACCATTAAATTTGGATTTTGGTCCGCCTCAGGCGGATCGGAATGGGGATTTGAAAATAATCAAAAATCCATTTATTAATTCCACTACTATTAAATACTCTGTTGCTCTTCCGAGCATGATATCATTGACAATCTATAATATCACAGGTGTAGCGGTGAAAACATTAATCAATGAGAAAAAAGAAATTGGAACTTATGAAGTTAATTTTTCCGGGAAAGGATTAACTACAGGTATTTATTTTGTAAAATTGACGGCAGGCACATTAAAAGAAACAAAGAAACTCATATTGATGAAGTAGCGCCCAGCCACAGCTAAGCTGGACAACAAACTCTAAGGATTGTATCCAAGAGTTTGTAGCTGAGCTGGATAAGCTAGAGTAATGTTTCTGACGAAACAAACTCTAGCTAAACGAAAAACGTCTGGGTAGGTTGACCGACGTCGGTCAACCTACCCAGAAGGAAGCCCTTCTGCTAAACACAGGAAGGCTTCTTATGAAGCAATACGGCAAAGCAAACAACAGCTTGACAAATTATTGAATTTACCCTATGAATGTAAATGTGTTTAGTGGCTAAATTAACACTGTGTTCTATAAAAACAATCAATCATAATGCATAAATTTTTATTTTTAGTCAATGGCAGTCCTGAGAGTTGGGCGGGAATAAGAGCAAAGAGGTTTTCAGGTTTTGTGGATGATTTTTACCAGACTGCGATACATTATAAAACTGAAACAAAAATCAAAACAGTATTAAAGTTTATTAAAGTTGTATTAAAGAATAAACCCTCATTAATATATGTTTTACAGGTTGGATATGTTAATTCTATTCCTGCCCTTCTGGCAAAAATTATTTTTAAGACAAAAATAATTATTGATATAGGAGACATAAACTATGAAGTAGGAAAAATTAACGGGGATAGATTATGGATAGAGATTATGTTTATAAAAAATATGGAAAAATTATTATGGAGATTATCAAACATAATTATTGTCAGAGGGACATATCATAAAATATATTTTGATGTGCTTGGTTATAAAAACGTTTATTTTATCCCTGATGGTGTGGATACGAATGTTGTAAAACCAATAGAAGACAGCGGGGCTTTTAGAAAAGAATTTGGGTTGGATGATTCTTTTACAGTAGGAGTTTTGGGAAGCATCAACTGGAGTAAATCATTGGAAATGTGTTACGGATGGGAAATAGTAGAAGTAATAAAATTGCTTAACGATATGGATGTGAAGAGAAAAATAAAAGGTATAATAATAGGCGAAGGTGACGGGGTTCCCATATTAAAAAAGAAAGCAGAAGAGTATGGAATATTGGATAAGATAATATTTTTAGGAAACGTTAAGTATGAAGAATTATACAAATACATTAGTCTTATGGATATATGTATTTCCACTCAAACCAATAATATTTTAGGCTGGATGAGGACTACGGGTAAAATACCGATATATTTATCCTGCAATAAGTATATTTTAGCGACCAAAGTAGGAACCGTTGTTGGATTATTGCCCGAAGCAATGTTAGTTCCTTATTCCGGAATGAAAGATTTGAATTATCCTTTGGAGTTAGTTGATAGAATTTGTAAGATTTATGATAATCGTGATTTATTGTCATTGGGAAATAATAGTAGAGAAATTGCGAAGAAACATTTTGAATATAAAATACTCGGGGAAAAAGTAGGGGATATTGTCCGGAATAGCTTTCAATAAAGATTTTTTGTCCAGGATTATAATATGGGGTATAAAAAAAAGATAGGAATTTCTAATCCGCCAGAGGCGGAAAGAGCTTCCTATAAAGTTATTTTAGTAACACCGGATTTTCCGCCTGAAAATGGGGGAATTCAGAATGTATTATATGGGATTGCAAAAAGCCTGGGA
>JAQTXJ010000004.1:0-60210 GCA_028688815.1 bacterium
TGCGCTTGCACCGCTCCATATTCTTCCCTGTCCTACGGAATCTACGGCAGATTTTGACATTTTTCTGCCTTCCGCAACTCTTGAAATAAACTTATCATAAAACCATTCTATTTCGCGTTGAAATTTTTTTTGTTCATCTTCCGTAAAATGCCGCAATCCTGCATACGCATCCGAATGTTCGCCTCTCTTAACTACATCGTGTGTAATGCCTAATTTCTCATAAAGCCCGTTCCATATAATATTCGCCCCGAAAACCCCTATCGAGCCCGTAAGCGTATAATTATCCGCAACTATTTTATTTGCCTGACATCCAATATAATACCCTCCCGAACCTGCAACGTCTCCCATAGAAACGATTACAGGTTTTTTAGCCATCGTCTTTTTCATTGCCCTTAAGATTACTTCCGACGCAAAGCCATCGCCACCACCGGAATTTATACGAAATACAACGGATTTTATGGATTTATCCTTTTCTATATCTTTAAATGCTTTAACCAATGATTTTGAGCCAATAGTTTTCGTCCCAAAAAGCCAGTCATTTGAGCTCTCTCCCGTTATTATGTCTCCTTCGGCTATAAGAACGGCTATTTTAGGAGAAGATTTATCCGGCTGCCATTCGGTCGGAACTTTTCGTTCCTTGAGCATCTTGTCTAATTTTTCTACTTTTGTCGTTTTGTTAATACGCGTTTTAAGCGCAAAGCCTCCTTTAAGGATGAAGTCGTCTAACTCATCCTCATAAATAACGGTATCCACTAATCCATTTTTTAAGGCATCATCCGAGTTAAAAAACGCTTCCGTATTTACAAGTTTTTTTAGACTATCCAATGGCAGGTTTCTGTTCACGGCAATCTCTGCAACCATAGGATTCCATATATCGTCGAGAAGAGCGCCTATTTGCTCTTTGCTCTCATCGGACATATCTTTACGTTCTAATGCTTCGGTAGCAGATTTATATTTCCCGACACGGGCTATGTCTGCCTCAACTCCAAGCTTTTCCATAGTTCCCTTTAAATAAACCGATTTTACGGATAATCCCGGAATTTCTACATAACCAAGAGGTTGTAATATAATATAATCCGCTAAAGAAGCAATATAGTAACTTCCAAGCCCATATTCATTTGCAAATGTAATTATTTTTTTACCTTTTGCTTTGAGCTCTTTTAGTTCATTATAAAGTTCTTCGAGTTGCGCCATTCCCAGTGAATAATTTTCAAACCTTATAACTATGGTAGTTATATTTTTATTATTTTTAACCTTTTCAAACTTTCGTAATAAATTATAAAATACGGGTTCTTGTTTTCCGAGAGTAATCCCAAAAAAGTTTGTCTCCATTTTCAATTCAGGATAAGCGCCTTTAATATTCAATTCAACCGCTCTTTTTTTATTTGATTTTATGGGAACGGAGCGATATGCCTCATTAGAAGCAATCAATGATACTTCTTGAGGATTAGTTTCTTTATTCTTAAAACCGCCAATTTTAAAATTGCCAAACGAAATTTCTGCTCCGACATTTATTACCTTGTCTTTTCCACTTTTTACGGCAATGCTTATTCCATTTATTAATTCCACTCCGACACCGTAAAAATAATCTTTTATACTATCCTGTTCATAACTGTAAGTTGCATCATAAAACAATGTAACTCTGTCCGTTAGGGGTCTTACGGCTATCCCGATTTTAACATCAGGATTACTTTTTACCGGCATAAATGCTCCGGTTGAAATAAATCTGCTGGGTCTGAATATTCCGCCTACTGTATAAATAGACCTTTTTCCATATTGATACTCGCTCCCGTAACCAAGATATAATATATTTACTAAATTGATTCCGGTCCCAGTCATAAGAACGGGATAATTATCCCCTTTGAATTTAACTCCAAACCCGCTGTTTCCGATTAAAGTAGAGAAGCTATGTTCATCGTTTTTAAACATATACATAGCTTCCACACCCATATTCATCCCAAGCCCGGCAGGATTCATAAACAAAGCTTCGCTTCTGCGGGAAGTGCTGACTGAACTTCCATCAAAAGTTAAAAATAATACCATTATCAAGTTTAACATCTATCCCTCCTTAAAATTTTTGTTATATTATAAATTTTATTGTATTAAAATAACTTTCCTTATCACCTTGTATTCCCCTGCGCTAAGCTTTATAAAATAAACCCCCGACGAATAATCAGTGGCATCCCATTTTACAGTATTGGTCAATAATTTAGTAGAAAGAGTGATATTTTTTACCATTCTTCCCGTAATATCGTAAATCGTTATTTCTGCTTTGGTATCTTTCGCTAATAGCTTATAACTGACAACTGTTGATTTAACAAACGGATTTGGTTCTATTCTCAATTCCGCATTCCGCAATCCCAAATCCGAAATCGATGAGTCTTCTATCCCGCATTTATCTCCAATTTTAATAACAAATTCATTTCTGTTTTCATATCCGGTTCCTTTAATATTTAAAGAAAATCTCATTTTATGCCCTATGCTTAAGCCAGTCTGCGAAACAAACGAAAAAGTTCCGTTTACAAATTCATTCATTGATATATCTCCAAAATACACACTGTCATCAATAATATTTACCAATGAATCAGTCGTCCTTAAAATAACATATACCGAAGAAAAATCTTTATTCTCCGCCGTTAGAGAAGCAGTAATATTTATTTTCTCCCCGGCTTCGACAATATTATTGTTGCTGTCTTTTACTGAAATATTAGTTTTATTTATTAAGGGGAATTCCTGCAATGGACCTACATTTATATCATCTATATAAAAACCTTCCGCAACGTTTTTGTTGTCCGAAATAAAACTAAATCTTACCCGTAAAGTGCAGCCAACAGGATAAGACAACAAACTATAAAAACGGGGCATCCAATCATTTGAAAAATATTTGTCCGCTGTATCTTTATTAGCTAAAGCTCCACCGGAACCAATAAAATCAAGAGTGTCCCATACCGTATTTCTGCCAACTTCTAAATAAATTCCATCCACTCCATAAGTAGTAACATTAAACCATGACCAGAAAGATAAATACGAATCCGGTCCCAAAATAAATTCAGGACTTTTCAACCAGCAATTTGTGTTGTTATTATATTCCCATTGTCCTGCATTTCCACAATAATATGAATATGCTCCGGAATGCGCTCCGTGCGCCGTCAATAACCAATTATTATTTGTGCCTCCGGTAGTCCAGTCAGTATCGCTTTCAAAATTGTCAGAGAAACAATTCTTTTCCTGCCCTATATTTAACCAGAAACTATCCTTAAATGAATAAGCCCCCGTTGTAGAAATAATTGTAAATTTTTGATACGATGGGACAGGACATATAGGATTTATTATAATCTTGTAAGGCATAGTCGCTAAATAATTATGTGAAATCAACCCAAAATTCTTTATACTATCAATCATTGTTATATATTGAGGATTCTGTGTATATAATTCACTGATAACATTATTCGCTATACCGCCTGAATCTTCTATACTTATGTATAACTCAATAGTATCTCCAGGATATGGCATAACTGCCGTAGAACATGATTTATAAACAATTTCAGGAGTTTGCGCCGTAAAGTTTAATGGCACGGAATTAAATCCCGCAATATTCAACAAACTATGCAATATTTGATTATTCGGGCAATCATTTCTAACACGAAAACTAAAAGCGCCTGATTTAATACTATCAGGTAATATATTACCAAAACTGTTTGTACTATCTATCAAAATCATAAAGGAGTCTTGTGTCCTTAAAACTGTATTCACATTGTTTGCAGTCTGAGAACCAAAGTTTTTTAGCTCCACCGTAATGTCAATTTTTTCTCCCGTATTTATCTCACCGTTGGAGTTTGAATCTATTATAGAATGGCTGTAATATCCGGGATTAGCGCCGGCACCAAATATTTTTATAATACTTTGATACTGATAAAAATTATGTCCTGTAACCGTAAGCAATAAATTGCCGGCAGAAGATGGAGAAATTGTAAAATTAATTTCCCCCGATTCATTAGTAAAATCACGTTCATATACTTCATTCCCTTTATAACAACAAACAAGGGCGTTGGCAACCGGAGTGTTATCGTTTCTTACATTAATTTTTAATTTACTTGTTCCAACGGGAAGACTATCGGGGCATTCTACGTTCAACATAGATAATGTATCCGTGTATATATCCAGTTCCGGGTCCCCGAATAAGTTAAGTTCGTATTGGTGCCATCTGTAAACGTTTTTATCTCTGGAAAATGGGACATAATCAAGTTTAGTTGTGGCAAGAGTCTTTCCAATTTTTGTTATATTTGATTTAAATAAATTAAAATAAAAATCTTCGTCTATTTTATCCGAATATCCGTATCCCGGATTTCCCGGTGAGCCCCAGCCATATCTGGAATTTGCAATTGCCGCAACACCTCCGCCATTCGGGTTTAGAACCCAGTGTTCTGCAATACAATTATAATCGAAAGCTCCTACCCAACAACCAATTGAATACAAAATCCCCTGGGCATTATTATTTTTTAATGTATCCACATCCGTAATGCCTAAAGCATCCGGGCCTGTCCCCATAAGATTAATCCATCCGTGTCCGTCGTGGTTCAATAATGCCTTGCCGGAATTTATTGCATTAATTACACTTGTCCGATTTTCATTCGCTTTTGACTCATAGAGTTTCTCTATACTGAAATTCTGAGGAAATAAATTACCAATCATATCTTTACCAACACCTGCATCCGTATATGGAGAAGTCCATAAAACTTCAGCAAAAAACAATGCATTATTCAAATAACTATTTGAAGGATTTTCTTCATATTTTATATTCTTATTAACAAAATTTATCACATCATTACTGCTTTTAACGGGAGCTCTCCCGACAAAAACATCCGGGTAAAGGTCAACGTTGTCTGCCGTTTCACCAAAAGTTCCGTTCCCATTTGTATCCCATGTTCCGTCTAAATCCGAATAATATAAATCCGAAGGGATGCTATCTTCGTTTTGCATAGCGCCTGCATTTGAAGTCATTGCATAAGCTGATCTTGAAGGAACGATATCTACATCTCCACCCAACAATACCCATACTACACCCGAATCAGCGGCAAACTTAATAAAATTCCGTATTTTTTCTGCCAAATCCCTGCCCGAATAACTTGTATTTATCCATTCTGTGGTTCTTATGACTGTTTTTACTCCACGAGCATTTTTCCAATTAGCAAAAGACTCAAAAACAGAAACAAGTGAGTCCGCAGTTATAATTAAATACTCGTACCCGTTATTACTGAACTTGCACTTCGTAGAAACAAAATCTTCAGGATTTATAATTACCGATTTAACTAAATCCTCGAATACTGGAGCAAAAGTATATTTTTGATTACTTTGCTGTAATTTTGAGGGTTCAAGTTCTAAACATATTTTGAGTTCTGTATAAAGTTTAAGTTTTTTAGTCGCCGGAATATATTGCAATGGATATACAAGAACTTCCGCAACTTTATAATTCCGTATATTCCCTTCGCCTTTAAACTCAAAGGTTTTACCGGGATACTCAGAATTGGAGTTATATACAATCGGATTCGGAGGGACAAATGATTTTTTCACAGGCATAGAAATTATCTGAGGTGGTTGAGCAGAAAGAATATTATATTCACTCGACAAGTATATAAAGTTACTTGTTTCTATTCTTGCGCTTTTTACGCTCTTGTCTTCAGGGATTAAAAAACGTATACACTTTACCGGCAGTTGTGGATTCCCCGGCATATCTAAAAAAGCCTCTGTTTTATTAAACGTTATAAATGAACTTTTAGTATTATTCGAAAATCCGGGAACAGTGTAGTTATTGTAGGTCTTAAGAGAAACGTCTGCTTCATTAAAATATACTGATTTTGAAATTTGAGTTAACCCGGAAGTAATGCTTACCAAAACCAATATGCATATATGCATTGACCTCTTCTATCTGATAAAATTTTTACAGTTTTATCAGAATCTTCACACACATCTGCCCTACAATAAGCAGGCTCGTAGATTATAAATAAGGGTAGGTTGGATGATACCATCCAACCTACCGCCTATACGATATAATCACAAATTATTTTTTACTTGTTTTCTTCGCCGCTTTTACCGTTTTTTCCGGCTTTTCTACCTTTGCTGCTATTTCCGGCTTCTTTTCGTATTTCTTTCTGAATTTTTCTACTCTACCGGCGGTATCAACAAGTTTTTCTTTACCAGTGAAGAACGGATGGCATTTAGCACAAATTTCTACATGTATTTCTTTTTTTGTAGAACCCGTTGTTACAACATTTCCACAGGCACAGATAATCTTTGCATCCCTATAATACTGAGGATGGATTTTTTCTTTCATAGTCACCCCTTTTCCACAAACGCTCAAAATTGAGCCGTTCCGTTGGACTTAATTTATCTACAATAAGTATCCCATTTAAATGGTCTATTTCGTGTTGAAGCACCCTTGCTAACAACCCTTCCGTTTCTATAATTTTTGATTCTCCGATTTCATCTAATCCTCGCACTACTACATAATTTGGTCTTGTAATAGTAATCTCTACCCCGGGAAAAGATATGCACCCCTCATCTTCTGTAAATTCTCCTCTAAACTCAATAATTTCAGGGTTAATGATTACGATATTATCTTTTCCCACATTTGCAAGAACTATTTTTTCAAGTATTCCAAACTGATTTGCTGCAAACCCCACTGCCTTATATTTTTTCATAGAATCAGACATAATCTTAATAACATAATTAATATGCGCAGGGTCAAAATTAGTAACTTCACTAGTCTTGCTTCTTAAAGCAGGATTAGGATATATTCTTGGTCTGTTCATCTTTCTTTATTTTTATACTCAACTCCTCTAATTGTGCTTCCGTAGCCTCAGAAGGAATATCTTCCAACAAACCCACTCCGCTTAAAGTTTTAGGGAAAGCAATTACATCCTGTATGCTGTTCATGCCCAGCAATATCGCAGTAAATCTATCCACACCAAGCGCAATTCCTCCATGCGGCGGAGCTCCGTATTCTAATGCTTTAAGCAAGCATCCAAAATTTGCTTCTCGCGACTCCGCATCCATTCCTACAACACCCAGAATTTTTTCCTGAAGTTCTCTCGTATGCGGTCTTATGCTACCCGAACCAAGTTCTACGCCATTAAGAACAAGGTCATACAGTCTCCCAATTGTAGCGTCGGGGTTAGATTCCATATTTGTCTCATCTTTTGGAGTTACAAAAGCATGATGCGCAGTAACCAACTTTTTTGTAATCGCATCCCTGTCAAACATAGGGAAATCGGTTATCCAGGTAAACTCATACTGCCCCGGCTTTGGTAGTAAATAATTGTTTATAATGTAATTACGAATTCCGCCCAATGCTTCGTTTGCCCGCTTACGCTCACCGGCAACAAACAATAAACTGCCCGGTTTGCTCCCGGTAAGATTCTCTAATTCTTTTAATAATTCGGGATTAAAAAACTTAGCAACACTACCGGAAAAACTATTGTCTGCATATTTAAGCCACCCCAATCCCATACCATAACCTTTTGCCACGTTTTCAAATTCTGCTATCATTTTCCGTGATACATCCGTCTCAAAGAACAAACATTTTACGGCCTGTGCCGATTTAAATATATTAAAATCCGTTTTATGACACAATTCCGTTACATCTTTCAAATATAATTCATATCTTAAATCCGGCTTATCGCTTCCATAAGTTTCCAACGCTTCATTGTAAGTCATTCTTCTGAATGGTATATTCAATTGTATATTGCACAATTTAGAAAATACATATTGCATAAGTTTCTCAATAAGAATAAATATTTTTTCTTCATCAATAAAAGATAATTCTATGTCAAGTTGAGTAAATTCCGGCTGTCTGTCCTTTCGTTGGTCTTCATCTCTCATACATCTTGCAAACTGGTAATATTTTTCAAATCCCGCTATCATAAGTAATTGCTTATAAATCTGCGGAGACTGCACTAAAGAATAAAACTTCCCTTTATGTATTCTTGAAGGCACAAGAAAGTCTCTCGCTCCTTCCGGTGTACTTCGACCTAATACGGGAGTTTCTACGTTTATAAAATCCTGGGATTGAAGATGTTCACTTATTAAATACATAAGTTTGCTTTTAAAAATTATTGCTTTTTGCATAGATGAGCGTCTCAAATCAAGATACCTATATTTCAAACGAAGTTCGTCTTTTGCAGTTATCTCATCGGTTATCACAAACGGGGGGACAACACAATTAGAAAGAATTTCAATTGCCCCTGCTTCTACATCTATTTGCCCGGTGTCCATTTTAAGGTTCTCCATCCCTGTCGGTCTTGACACCACTTTCCCGGTAACGTTAATAACCCATTCATTGCCGATAGATTTTATTTCTTCCAGTAAATTATCTTCCTTCACTACAATCTGTGTAATACCGTATCTATCCCTTAAATTTATAAAAGCTACTTTGCCGTGTAGTCTTATTCCTTCAACCCACCCGGCAAGTTTAACGGTATTGTTCTCGTTTTCTTTCCTTAATTCTCCGCAATTATGCGTCCTCAATTCCATTATTTGCCACCTTTCCCATTGTTTCTGCCATATAAAAGGTCATCTCCTATAGGGAAGAAATCGTCTGCCACTTCTTTTAATTCCATTGCAGTATTATGCGGAAAACTATAGACTTCAACTCTGGGACCTCTTGCTTTTACTGCTTCAACAAGGCTTACAAAATCGCCGTCTCCCGAAACAAGCGCAACTACATCAAGGTCATTAACCATACTCAATATTTCAAGAGCAATCTCCATATCATAATCTCCTTTTTGTGAACCGTCTGCTCTTTGAATTAAGGATTTACGTCTTACATCGAAAGAATGATGTTCCAGAAGAGACACAAATCCCGACTGGTCAATTTCAGGGTTTTCAATCATATAAGCGGTTGCTTTTATTAATCTCCTTCTTTTAACGGCATAATGTAAAAGTTTCATATAATCAAGCCTTGATTCGTAATTCTTTTTTGCGGCGTAAAACATATTTTGAACGTCTACAAATACTCCTACTTTTAAGTTTTCCCATTTTTTATTATGGTTTTTTAACGCCTTATACTCATATTCAAGTTTTTGAAGTCTAATATTTAAATCATTTACGCGATTAGAAACATCACTTAAACTTAATACTTGTGGTTTTTTAAACAATCTCATCCTTTCCTCCTGATAACAAGCCCATATAATCACTGCCTACCGCAGGCAGGCATCTATTATTTATCATTTTTATAATGTTTTTGGTAGGATAACAAGTCCACATATACAACCTATAGAATTAGCAGCGAAATCCGCCCATTCCACTGTTCTTCCCGGAATGAAATGCTGATGTAATTCATCTATTGCTGCAAAACATAAGATAATACATAATTTTATTGGCACACTATATTTATTAGAGCTCCGAAGGATACCAAGCTCTTTCCACCTCCGGTGGATTAGAGATTGGTATCCGGTTTCACCGGAAAAAACCAAAAATGCAAGTATAAAATATTCACTAAGGTGTGCTAATTTGTCTATACCAAATATCTTATCTACCCCTGGCACTTTAAAATTGGGAATACTTGATACTATTAGCATCAACGCGGCCCATATAAACGCCAGCCTAAATTGCTTCATTCTCACCTCCGTACTATTATTTTTCTAAATTATTTACAGACACTGTGATCATTATGTATCTATTTTTTTATTTTGCAAGTAATTTTTATTTTTTAACCCCAAACCGTATTCTGTCCACTATGACCTCTCTATATATCTGCGAAAATCTGTGTTTGTTAATCCCAATTATATCTGTTCTTTTCTGTTCTAATTCTAACTTTTTTATCCCTTTTATCTGCGGTTACAAGGTCTTAGTCCTTTTATATAGCTTGTTATCCAGAGGGAAAATCCCTGCCTGCCGGCAGGCAGGTGCGTCCTAAAACTCTTTCTATTTTCTGTTTTTCTTTTTACTCTCTACTCTTAACTCTTTACTCCCCATCAGGCAAATTTAATAACTACTTAAAAAAAACATTGACGGAAACCTACTCCTACATATATATTAAAATATATGCAACATCCTACTCCAGATTCTGTTTCCTTTTTTTTAGAAATATCAAAAAACCCTGTAATTAACGGAATTAGCTTCTTGATCGGATTCTTAGGCTTTATTCTTGCGATTATATTTTATACCAAAAGCAGAAAACTCAAAAAACCAATCTACTGGATGAAAACTTTTGAATTATTAAAAGGAGAGGAAAAATTTTCTAAAATGTCTATTTTATACGAAAGCACTAAAGTTGATACCGTTTCTTTGACTAAAGTTGTTTTTTTTAATGCCGGGAACGAGACTATTGATTCCGGAGATATCGCTCAAAATGATCCTCTAAGAATAGAAATAGGAGGCGGAACTAAAATACTGGATAAAGACATAATTTATGTTAAAAATAAAGCAAATAATTTCAGACTTGAAGAAACCGAACAAAATAATATTCTGAATATCCAGTTTGATTATCTTGATAAAGAAGAGGGAGGAGTATTCCAGATTACTCATACCGGAGCTTCCCCGGATGCTATTAATCTTAAAGGCTCTATTAAAGGGGTCTCCCACATATTAAAACGAAAAAACAATGGTAAACTATTTTATGATATTTGTTTCTCTGCAATAATTATGATACTTGCTTTTTTTGTAACCGGCTCCCGTTTTCGCTGGCCGATTAAGTTTTCTATTTATGCAATTTTTGTAAGCATTTTATGGATAATGTTTTCTAAATTTCCATCCAAGAGTTTAACGCACAAATACGACAGCAAGATATAAAAAATGGAACATGAAATTGCAGAATTCATTGAGTCTTTAAAACTAAAAAATGCATCGGAACATACAATAAAAGGTTATGCTACAGACTTGAAAGAATTTAAAGACGGCTTTCCCGATAAACCTGTTACTGCAATAGGCAAAAAAGAACTAACAAATTTTCTGGCAGGGCTAAGGAGATATGGCTTTGATAACAGTACCGCCAATAGAAAACTTTCCGCTTTACGCTCTTTCTTCAAATTTCTAGTTGAAAAAGGAACTATCGCAAAAAACCCTGCCGCCAATGTTAAAGCTCCAAGAAAAGAATCTAAATTACCTTCTTTCCTTACGGAGGAATCTGCAGAAAAACTTATGGACACCGAAAATCTTTCTCCAAGAGACAGGGCTATCCTTGAAACTCTATATGGGACAGGAGTTAGAGCATCTGAATTAATCGGGATGAATATAGGAAGCCTTGATTTTGTTAACGAAACCGTAACAGTTCTGGGAAAAGGTTCCAAAGAACGTAAAATTCCTCTAACCCGCACCGCTATATATGTTTTAAAAAGTTATCTTGCAAATAGAAATATGATGGAGAGGGATGCGCCTTTATTTTTAAACAAATACAATCAACGACTTTCACAAAGAGGTTTACAAAACATCGTAAATAAACATATACGGATGGTTGCAGAGTTACGAAGAATGAGTCCGCATACTTTACGACATACCTACGCAAGCGTAATGCTTAATAAAGGCTGTGATTTACGCACAATACAGGAATTGCTAGGACATGCTTCAATTGCTTCAACTCAAATTTATACCCATTTAACTACCGAAAAATTAAAACAAGCTTATAAAGACGGACACCCTCGTGCATAATTACTTATTAATTAAAAACGGCAGAGTAATTGACCCTGCAAATGACATAGATGCTAATGTAGATATTCTCATTGAAGACGGCGTCATTGATTTAGTAGCTCCCAACATATTCCAAAAAGATGTAACTTTAATAGATGCCTCTAATCTTATAATTATGCCGGGACTTATTGACGTTCACACACATTTTCGTGAGCCAGGAGAAGAACAAAAAGAAGATATTTATACCGGATCAAGAGCCGCACTTGCCGGTGGATTTACTTCTGTCATCTGTGAACCAAATACCAAACCAAGAATAGATAATTCGGACATCCTAAAAAAAGTTATAGCCAGAGGCAAAGAAGTAGGGCTTATAAATTTATACTCATCTGCCTGCATTACAACAGACGACAAACATAGTCAATTATCGAATATGCGGAAGTTGAAAGACAGCGGCGCGACAATGTTTACGGATGACGGCGACCCCGTAATCTACTCTGAACTTATGCTAAATGCCCTAATTGAAGCGAAAAAAAATAAAATAATGTTATCTCCTCACTGTGAATCTTCTGGTTGGGCAGAACCTATTACGGGAAAATTAAAAGAAGAGCCTGAAATATTCTATGTAAAACGAGACATTGCCCTTGTAGAAAAAACTAATACGTCTTTGCATTTCGCCCATATAAGTCTTGAAGAAAGTTTGAACGCAATAAGAATCGCCAAATCAAAAGGCTTAAATATAACCTGCGAGGTTACGCCGCATCATCTCGTTCTGGATAAGTCACTTGAAAAAAAATACGGAACGCTTGCAAAAGTAAATCCCGCCTTGAGAAAAATTTCAGATGTAAAAGCACTGCAAGACGGACTTCTTGATGGAACAATTGACGTAATCGCTTCCGACCATGCGCCTCATACCAAAGCAGACAAAGATTTAATCTGGGAAAAAGCCGCCTGTGGAATGATAGGCATAGAAACCTCTTTAGGGGTATTACTTTCAGAATTAGTGCATAAAAATATCATACCTCTCAACACTTTGATTGCGAAACTAACCTGTAATCCTGCAAGAATATTTAACTTGCCGGCAGGGCATCTGGCACCGAGTATGCCTGCAGATATAACGATAATTGACTTAAACAAGGAATGGATAGTAGATGCAAATAAATTCGAATCCAAATCAAGAAACTGCCCGTTTGACAAATGGAAACTAAAAGGCAAGCCCGTAATGACAATCGTTAAAGGTAAAATTAGGATGAAAGATGGAGTCATTCTATAACATTCTCCGTATTTTATCTGTTCCCTTCCTGTTGCTTAATATCTATCCCAAACCCTTTCCGATTCCGGCGGATTAACTATTGGGATCCCGATCCTACTTTTTTAATTGACTTTATAGAAAACCCCTATACATTAAGAAAATAATAATGCACTATGCGCCGCTACTGACAAAATCTCGATACCTTAACGGACTCCAATGCCATAAATACTTATGGATGCTCCTGAATGAAGCAGATAAAATTCCCGAAACCGATGAAGGGACTCAATTTGTATTTGAACAGGGAAACTTAGTCGGAGAACTTGCTAAAAAACTCTTTCCGAACGGAAAAGGCTTCGAGTCAATGGGTTTTAAGGAAAACATTGAAGAATCAAAAAAAGCCCTGTCTTTGAAAGTCCCCTTATTTGAAGCTGGATTTATGGCAGACAGGGTATATGCAAAAGTAGATATCTTAGAACCAACAGAAGACAATCAATGGAATATAGTAGAAGTTAAAAGTTCCACAAGCGTAAAAGACGTTCATATTCAGGATGTTGCGTTTCAGAAATATTGTTATGAAAAAGCCGGGATTAAAATAAAAAATTGCTTTGTAATGTATATTAATAATGAATACGTAAAAAACGGAGACATTGATCCGACAAAGTTTTTTATCAAAAAAGATGTAAGTTCCGAAATAGAAAAGGAAACTATCGGGATGGAAGACAGAATTAACTTAATGCTTAAAAGTATGTCAAAAAGAGAAGTGCCTGATATTAAAATCGGCAAGCATTGCAATACGCCTTACGAGTGTCCCTTGAAAGAATACTGCTGGGATTTCTTTCCTGAAAATAACGTATTCCAGTTATACCGCGGGAAAGACAAAGCTTTTGACTTATTTGAATCCGGAATTTTTTCAATGAAAGATATCCCCGAAGACTGTGAACTGGACGAAAAACAAAAAAAACAAATTTATTGCGAGAAAAGCGGCAACCCGTTTGTAGATAAAAAAGGAATTAAAGAATTCCTGAATACGTTACACTATCCTTTATATTTTTTGGATTTTGAAACTTATACTACTGCCATTCCCTTGTATGATGGCACAAAACCACATCAACACATTCCCTTTCAATTTTCCCTGCACGTAATTGAGAAAAAATACTCCACTCCGGTCCATTTTTCTTATTTAACAGACGGTGCAATAGATACAAGAAAAATTATTATTCAGAAATTAAAAGAATTGTTAAAAGATTCAGGAAGTATTTTAGTCTATAATCAGAGTTTTGAGCAAAAAATATTTACCGACCTCGGAGACTATTTTTCGGAATACAAACAATGGGTTAATGAGACAATTACTAGAATGGTAGATTTAATTAATCCTTTTAGAAATTTTTATTACTACAACTCCAAACAAAAAGGCAGCGCTTCAATTAAATCCGTGCTTCCCGCGCTTACAAATAAAAGTTACAGCGAGATGGAAATATCCAACGGCGGGACAGCATTCTTGAAATATTTTTATATCACTTACGGATCTCTTGTAGGAAGAAAAACAACACCGGAAGAAACACAACAAGTCAGAAATGCTCTTGAAAAATATTGCGCTCTGGACACCGAAGCAATGATTTTAATAGTACAAAAATTAGAAAAATTGGTTGAAGAGAATAATAACTTTACCACCCTAAAAATTCCCTTTTAAGTTAAAAATCTTCACTTTTCCTTTGCCTTATCTATATAATATAACGTTTTCAAAATAAACATTTATTGTTCGGAAATAAAATTTTCTATCTAATTAATGCCAAATTACCCGGTTATGAAAAAATTAAGATAATCCTCTAATTTAGCAAAAAATACCCCTTGACAAACGCTGAAAATATATACATAGTAGTAATAGATAAAGTGGAAGATATTTCTTTATCAAGGAGACGTATTATGAAAAGGTCAATATTATTGATAGTTACTATGTTTACAACTCTGGCAATCTGGGAAGAAAATATTTTTTCGACAGTAAATTTTTCAAGGTGGACAATAGCCAGTAATGTTAAAAAACCACACGGGGATTGGGCTGGAGATGTAGAAAACAATAATTCCAAATGGGAATACGATGCATTTGCCACTCTTATTGATGATTCTCAGGCAGTGTGGTATCATAACAACGGCAAAGGAATGACATGGGGCCCCAAAAATGTTATTTACAAAGGTGATAGGTGGTGCACAGAAATAGTAGCTGGCGACCTTGATAGGGACGGCTGGATAGATGCTGTATCTTCATTTGTTCAGTCTGCTGCAACTGCTTCCAGCTATCTCGCCGTTCATAAAAACAATAAGAACGGAACTTTCACGACTACTGTTTTGCCTACTCACACAACAAGATTCAGACAAATAAAATTGGAAGATATAAATAATGACGGCTGGCTGGATATTGTTGTGTCCGGCAGCGCGCCGAGTGCTTCATTAATACTGGAATCAGGACTCTACTGGTACAAAAATAATTACAATATGACTTTCACGGAAAATTTCATAGGAACTTGCAATGGTTGGAAAGTAGACTGTTATGATGATGAGGGTGATGGGCACATGGAAATAGCGGTAACCGAAGAATTTTTTGGAGCTAACGGAACTTCTCCGGCAAGATTACTTGTTTATAAAAATAACGGCACGGAAGGATTTGCTCAAATTGTGGTGGATAATCTTGGATTAAATCTGGCAGACCCTCCTGGCGGTGGAGGCGTAAGATGCGCTGATTTCGATGGAGATGGCAGAAAAGATTTGCTTGCCGGATCATCCTTTGACGGGAAACTTTACTGGTATAGAAATAACGGTGGCGCTTCTTTTACAAAATATACCGTAGACGCCACAGCAAGCAGAGTAGATGGAATTGATGTCGGAGACTTTGAACCGGATGGGGATATGGACATAGTTGCCTGCGGAAGAAATTCATGGATTAGATGGTATGAAAATGACGGCACCGGTAATTTTACATCTCATAGCATAGACGTACAATATCCTTTATTTGATTTACCTTATGTAACCTATCTTGACGGAGATAGTTGCCCGGACATATTAGTTACGGAAGCAACGGCTACTACAGGATGGTTCTTTGCATACCTTAATCCCTGCTCCGGCGTAGGCACAGAAGAAAATAAACTTAAAACGACCGGGAGTTGGTTGAAAATGCCTTCTATTGTTACTAAAAACTTCGTTGACATAACTTTCGGGATAGAAAACAAAGGCAAAATAAAATTGGAAGTACTCGATATAACAGGAAGAGTGATTGATATTATTAACGATGCTTATTACGATAAAGGCAGCTATAGAACCTTATGGAATAACAATGAAAAACCAAATGGAACTTATTTCTTATCGTTAAAACCTGAAAAACAACCAGTTATCACAAAAAGAATAACATTAATTCGATAAAAATTATTGACAAAATAATAGCTAATTATAAGTTTCAGTAGAATAAAGAAGTTTAATTATAAATTAGTTAGGAGGAATTATGAAGAAGTGTTTTGTATTACTATTTTTGTCTTTATTTTTATGCAATATAACATATGGACAAAGAGTCGTAACTTTTTATAGATATACCATAGATAGCGTATTGGCAGCGCCACATGGAGACTGGGCAGGAGATGTGGAAAATAATAATCCGCCATGGGCTTATGATGCTTTTGCCACAATTACAACCGCTCGTCAGGTAGTTTGGTATTCAAACAATGATTTAGGCAGATTATGGGGACCCGACAATATAATATATACAGGGGACAGAACTTGCACCGAAGTATCCGCTGCAGATCTTGATAAGGATGGTTGGATAGATGCAGTATCTTCATTTGTAAGGTCTGATTCTGTTGCCTATAGTTTTCTTGCCATTCATAAGAATAATGGGAATGGGACTTTTACAACTACTAAATTAGACAGTGTTAAAGCAAGATTGCGACAGACAAGATTAGTAGACGTAAATAATGATGGCTGGTTAGACATTATTGTTGCCGGAAGTGCTCCACGAACATCATGGATACAGGAAGCCGGGGTTTACTGGTATAGAAACAATGGCGGAATGAGTTTTACAAAAAATTTTATAGGTACTGCTGATGCGTGGAAAATAGATGCTTTTGATAATACTGATAACGACAAACATTTAGATATAGTCGCAGCTGAAGAATTCTTTTCCGGGCAAGATGTATCTGCATCAGCAAGAATTATTTTATACAAAAATAATGGGGCTGAAGGCTTCTCTCAAATAATAATTGATAATAGTTTAGGCCGCAATTTAGGGGACCCTCCGGGAGGCGGAGGCGTAAGATGTGCAGATTTTGATAAAGATGGGAAAATAGACATTGTAGGCAGTAGTAGTTATAACGGTGTCCTTTACTGGTACAAAAATAATGACGGGACTTCTTTTACAAGAAATGTTATAGATAATCTTGCAAATAATATAGACGGTATTGATATAGGTGACTTTGAACCTGACGGGAATATGGATATAGTTGCTTGTGGACGAAATTATTGGATTAGATGGTATCATAATAACGGTAACGGGACATTCACTATGAATAGTATTGATACGCAATATAGATTGTTTGATTTACCTTATGTAACATATCTTGATGGTGATACCTGCCCGGATATCATAGTTACTGAAGCAACGCCTGCTAACGGATGGGTGTTTGCATATCTAAACCACTGTGTAGCCAGTATAGAAGAAAAAACTTCTATAACACAGAATAACTGGATAAGAACACCTTCTATTATTAATAAAAACTCCGTTGATATAGCTTTTGGAATAGTCAATAAAGGTAACATAAAATTGGAAATTCTGGATATAACAGGTAGAGCAATTGACATCATTAGTAATGATTATTACGAAACAGGAGTCTATAATACATTATGGGACACCGGTGAAAGACCAAACGGAACTTATTTTTTATCGCTTAAATCCGGGAATTCTCCTGCCATAACTAAGAAAATAACTATTGTAAGATAGAGAATAGCCGGTAGTACCAGGATTAATAAAATATATAGTGAGTTAGAAATCCTCATATATTAGTTTTATTCTCAAATTTTATCATTAAGTTTGTTTTTTTATATAATAAGGGAGGAGAGAGCAATGAAAGCATTAAAAATATTCATATTATTGAGTATATTTACTTTAAGTAATTTATTTGCAGGCAAATGGACAAGGATAAATGATTTAAATAGTGTGCGGGCAGGTTTTGGGTGTGTCATCCTTACGGATGGACGAATTCTGGTATTCGGATCCGAAAGCGGCTCAACATTTGAAACTTTTGACCCTGCTACCGGAAAATGGACACAAGGCAATATAACAGGCGCCAACGGCGGACATCCCGCAACTATTTTATTACCCAATGGAAAAGTATGGTTCGTACCTCCTGATAGTGTGGCATCAATAGCAAGCCAGGTTTATGACCCGGTAACAAATACATGGTCTGCCGGTCCAAGCATCTCTTACTATGAAAAATCCGCCTCCACTTTACTTAACAATGGGAAAGTTCTTATCACAGGATATGATTGCGCTACTCCATATACAAGAAGTTCATTGTATGACTACCAGAGTAATAGCTTATCTCTTACCGGTTCTACCAGTGTTCTTCAGGGAGATAGAACTATAGAAGTGCTGCTTCATACGGGAGAAGCTCTTGTTATCGGAGGAGGAGCTTATCCTCAAAATACTGAACTCTATAATCCGGCATCGGGAGTATGGTCAAATATGCCTAATACACCTTATGGCAGTTATGGGGGGTGTGGAATAAGACTACCCACTCCCTGGAACTATGTTCTTGTTGCCGGTCCAGGCGCACAGGCTCAATTATTTGATCCCGGGACTCACGCATGGGCTGCTACAGGAAATCTAAGTAGTGCCTCCAGAGGCGTTCCTGCTATGACAATGCTGCCCATGGGGAAACCAATGATGATAGGCGGACAGGTTAATGAAACCTGTGAATTATATGACCCTGCTTTAGGAGTATGGACATCTGTGGAGAGTATGAATTATAAACGCTCTCATTTCAGCGCCCCCTTATTATACACAGGCAAAGTTCTGGCAGTAGCAGGTAAAGTTACAGGCTCTTTAGATATTACAAATACAGCTGAAGTTTATGATACAACTATATCTGTATGGGGAAATAAACCTTCCCTGTCCTATGCGCGAGCCGGACATACAATCACTCCGTTGCCAATAACTCACACAACCAATTGTTCAACAAATGTCCTAATCGTAGGCGGTGAAAACAGTTTAACTTTTCTTAATTCATGCGAATTATACAATTATACAGAGGAAAGAGTCGCACCTACAGTTGCACTTGCTACGCAAAGAGCATATCATACAGCTAATTTGTTAGCCAGTGGGAATGTTTTGATTGGTGGTGGCAAAAACGCAGGCGGAGCGTTAAAATCCTGCGAATTATATTCTATAAATGCAGGTTCCTGCACTTGGTCTCCCACGGGAGATATGCTTACGTCAAGATTCAATCATACTGCTACTTTATTAAAAAATGGTAAAGTTTTTATTACGGGTGGAGAAAATATATCAGGCGTTTTATCTTCCTGCGAAACATATAACAATAATTCGGGAACATGGTCAGCTGCCAATCCTATGACAAATCCAAGAACGGAACATACCTGTGTATTACTACTTGATGGAAGGGTTCTTGTAATAGGAGGACGAACTTCGGCAGGAGTTACCACGGGAACTTGTGAAATTTATAACCCGACATCCGGTAACTGGGCAAACACCGGGAGCCTCACAACTCCAAGGTCTCTACACAATACTATACTTTTACAATCAGGCAAAGTTCTTGCTATAGGCGGGAAAAGTAATTCAGGAACGGCTTTATCTTCCTGTGAAATATATGACCCGGCAACCGCTATATGGAGCACTACACAAACATTAAATACAGCAAGATATATGCATAATTCTATACTTATATATTCAGGACTTGTTTTAACTATGGGAGGGTATGACGGAACAAATTATTTATC
The DNA here is from genome assembly GCA_028688815.1 of bacterium. Lineage (GTDB taxonomy): Bacteria > Hydrothermota > UBA3073 > JACQXS01 > JAQTXJ01 > JAQTXJ01. The sequence continues at coordinate 19,865 of JAQTXJ010000004.1, forward strand.
TTCCTGCGAATTATATGATCCTCTTCTGTCTTTAACTTTTTCACCCACCTGGCAACAAACCAAACCTCTGAATACGGCAAGGGCAATGCAGGGATGTTGCAATATCCCCGAATTAAAACCCTATGTTCTTTCAATAGCAGGAACAAGTTCAGGCAGTAATTTTTTAAACTCTATAGAGGAGTATGACATTGGACTCGGATATATTCCTGAATGGCAATCAACAATTACAAATTACAAATCCATAACCCATATCTCTAATCCTATGAATATCCAGGGAACGTTATTTAGGGGAGTGACTGAAGCAGATGGCGGCAATCATTGTCACATTGTATCAAGTGACCATCCTATAATTTCCTTATTGAGAATACCGGGAGGAAACTGGCAATCTAACGGAGGTGGCGAAGCTCTTTATATGCCTTATAGTGACTCCTGGAGCGAAACCAATACCAATGTTCATCCTATAATCGCTGATTCAGGACACTGTATGTTATGGGCAATCGTAAATGCCATACCAACTAAATGGTACGAAGGGTGCATAGCGGGAAAAGAAGAATTTGATAACATAGAACACAAAGCAATAAACACCTCCCTAGAACTTCGGAGCAATCCAATTACTCAAACAACAACTATCTGGTATCAAATAACAAATAAGAGCAAAGTAACTATGCGGATTTATGACGCAACAGGCAGATTAACTACTTCTATTATTGATGAGATAAAGGATTCGGGTGTTTATAATATAAATGTTAACACCAAAAAGTTTATTTCCGGTATCTACTTTGTGACCCTTTCCACGAAAAATTTCAAAGCAACTAAAAAACTTGTTTTAATAAAATAGAATTTATATTCTTTAAATAAATAAGGGTAGGTGTATCACCTATCCTTATTTATTGGTTACTCAGCAGGATTGTATATTATATTACTTCCCTGAATTTTCTACTAGGTCTACTACAGGAATCTTATTAACATTTTTTACTACATCAGAAAGAATCGTTAATTTATTTGTATAATCTTTATATTCCTCCAAGTTTTTCCCGTACAATGGCATAACCGGAGGTGGAATTATTTTTATAGGGTTCACAAACTGTCCGTATTTTTGTAATCTGAAATCAAGATGCGCCCCCGTTGACATACCCGTGGAGCCAAGTTTTCCTATCAAGTCTCCTTGTTGGACAAACTTTCCTTTTTTCGTTATTATGCTTGAAAGATGCCCATAGTAAGATTTAAATCCCTGGCTGTGCTGGATTATTATATGTTTTCCAAAACCTCCCTTCCAACCTGCAAAAACAACAACACCGTCTCCTATTGTCCTGATAGGCGTTCCCATAGGCGCCACATAATCTATTCCAAGATGGGGCATCCATTTTCTTAATACTGGATGAAAACGCGCTTTTGTAAATCCCGACGAAATGCGCTGGTAACTAACAGGTGAACGCAAAAAAAGTTTTCTGAGCGATTTCCCGTCAAGACTATAATAACCTGGGTGGGATGTTTTATCATAATATACCCCGGTGTATTCATCTTTGCCGGATGTATATGTAGCAGATAATACTCTGTTATAACCTATAAACCTGTTTCCCGAATACTCAGCAATTGCAACTAATTTGAACTTATCTCCGTTACGGGTTTCAACGTTAAAATCAATGTCCGAAGAAAATATTTCATCAGCCATTATGTATATTAAATTCGGCGTCCCCCCTGCTTTTATCACGGCATCCCATAATGAGCCGTTATCTATTGCCCCTTCAAGACATACAAATTCTTTTCTTATCTCCAGTTCGCTGACCTGAAAAAAACTATCTACAACAATAGTTTTTTTATTGGCTTCATATCTAAGTTCAATGAAATTGCTTTCTCTTTTAGTAACGAATAATTTATCTCCTGCGCGGCATCTTCTCAAGTCCAATTTATCCCTGATAACAAAAGTTATTTTATCCGCAACGCTGTCAGAAAGCCCTACGGATTTAAGAACGGTCGGGAAGGTGTCTCCCTGCTTTAACGTATAAGGCAAACTTAAATTATTTAAAAATATAATTAAAGCTATACCCCACATTTTTAAAAAACCATTTCCTGATTATTGAAATACCGGATAACAAAAGGGTTTTTAACTATACTTTGTATTCCAATCTTTCCGAAAATTCGTGTCTCTTCCCTTCGTTCCAGTTTGCCACAGGTCTATAATACCCGACAACTCTTGAATAAACTTCCGTAACGGCATTGCATTGAGGACAATTAAAATGTTCCCCTGATATATAACCGTGTTCCGGGCATATACTAAAAGTAGGAGTAATCGTAAAATAGGGAATACGGAACCTTTCTGCCAGTTTACGAACAAGCAATGCGCATAGTTCCGGAGAATTTATTTCCTCGCCTATGAAGCCATGTAACACAGTTCCACCGGTATATTTCGTTTGTAAACCTTCCTGTAACTCAAAAGCTTTGAAAATGTCATCCGTGTACCCGACAGGCAAAAGAGTTGAGTTTGTATAAAATGGCACTCCGTTTCCTCCCGTTATAATATCCGGGAATCTTTTTTTGTCTATTTTCGCAACTCTATAAGATACTCCTTCTGCAGGAGTGGCTTCTAAATTATAGATATTTTGAGTTTCCTGTTGAAATGCTCTTATTTTTCCCAACATAAAGTCCAATACTTTCTTGGAAAAATCCATTCCTTCGGGAGTAGCAATATTTTTACCAAAAAGGTTAAGACACGCTTCATTCATCCCAACAAGTCCTATTGTCGAAAAATGATTTTTAAGTGTTCCAAGATACCTTTTAGTATAAGGGAAAAGTCCTGCATCAATATTTCGGGTTACGATTTTACGTTTTGTTTCAAGTGAGATTTTTGCAAGCTCCATAAGCCTGTCAAGGTGTTCAAAAAATTCTACATCGCTCTTTGAAATATATCCTATACGCGGCAAGTTTATCGTAACTACACCGACCGAGCCTGTGGATTCGGAAGAACCAAATAATCCGCCCGTTATATTTTGTCTGAGTTCTGCTAAATCCAATCTTAGATGACAACACATAGAACGAACGTCCGACGGTTCAAGGTCTGAATTTATAAAGTTTGCAAAATAAGGCAAACCATATTTACCGGTCATTTTAAATAAAAGCTGGGCGTTTGGAGCATCCCAATTAAAATTTTTAGTTAGATTATATGTAGGAATAGGGAAAGTAAATATTCTTCCTTTATCATCCCCTTCCATCATTACTTCAATAAACGCTCTGTTGATTAAATCCAATTCCGGCTGAAAATCCGCATACACGCCATAATTTGATTGGTATTCTCCGTTTACCGTTACTTTTTCCGCTTTCAGGTCTTCCGGAACAGTCCAGTCAAATGTAAGGTTTGTAAAAGGAGTCTGCCCGCCCCATCTGGAAGCCACGTTTAACGAGAATATGAATCTCTGGATGCCTTGTTTCACCTGCGCATAATCAAGATTATCTTTTCTTACGAAAGGCGCAAGATACGTATCAAACGAGTTGAAAGCCATAGCGCCTGCCCATTCGTTTTGTAATGTGCCCAGGAAATTTACTATCTGCCCGAGCGCAGTTTCAAAATGGCGTGGTGCGCAAGCTTCTACTTTCCGGGGAACGCCGTTAAATCCTTCTGCAAGAAGAGTTCGTAAATTCCAACCCGCGCAATATCCCGCAATTCCCATAGAAAGGTCATGTATATGCAATTCGCCGTCACGGTGGGCATTGGACACTTCTTTAGAATAAAGCGAATCCAGAACATAATTTGCAATTACCGAACCCGCGGCATGCATCATAAGGCCGGAGAAAGAGAAATCGGCATTTGCATTTTCCTTTGTTCTCCAGTCAGATGCATCAAGATAATCATTTATGGTTTTGCTTACATCTACAAATACTTCTCTTGCTCTTCGAATTCTTGCATGCTCTTCCCTGTAGAGAATGTAAGCTTTTGCTATTTCCGTTGCTCCTTCGCTCATCAGGACTTTTTCAACGACATCCTGTACTTCTTCTACGCTTGGAGTGCGTCTATGGATTATAGACTCAAGCAATTCAACGATTTTTGTTGAGAAACTTTCCGCAAGCTCACGATCCGGCTTACCAACAGCCTGCGTGGCTTTGAATATTGCTTCAATTATAAGTGTTTTATCAAAGGAAACGACTTTCCCGTCCCGTTTTTTTACTTTAGTCAACATATTACCCCCTACCCAACATAGGACACCAAATCTTGTATTATTATATAAGGATGTCACAACATATTGTGTAATATTCATTCGTCAAGAGAAAAATTTTTTTATTTTTTTGTGGGGTGGAATAGCAAGTAAATAATAGTTCTTGCCCAAACATAGCCAGCAAAAAATGTCAGATTATTATTTTTTTTAGAAAATACTTGTTATTTCTTATAGAAATTCAAAATAACAAAAAACAACTTGCAAAAATACATAATATATACTACATATAATAAAAAGATTTAAGTTAAAAAACGTATGATAACAAAAGCAAGAATTTTGGTAGTTGACGATGATAAGTACTGGTGCCAGTGTTTAAGCGACCTTCTGTTGGACGAAGGATATGACGTTAACATTGCCGATGACGGAATAAAAGCAATGGAGTTAATAGACAGGGGCAACTTCCACCTGATAATCGTTGACCTTAAAATGCCTAAAATGGATGGATTGGAAGTCCTAAAGAGCATTAAAAAACAGAATCCAGGCATAGAAGTAATAATCCTTACCGGGTTTGGCACGGTTGAATCAGCCGTAGAAGCAATGAAAGTCGGCGCTTTTGATTATCTTACAAAACCCTGCAATATAGAAGAAACAAAACTAACCGTCCGGAACGCCCTTCACCACAGAGCCATCATAGAAGAGAACAGGGAACTTCATAAAAGATTGGAAATCGTGGAAGGAATAGAATCTTTAATCGGCAAAAGCCCAAAAATGCAAAAAGTGTATGAACTTATCCGTAATACTGCCAATACGGACTTGACCGTTTTGATTGAAGGAGAAAGCGGAGTCGGCAAAGAACTCGTTGCATCAGCTATTCATTACAAAAGTATTCGCGCAAAGGGGCCTTTTATCCGCACTAATTGCGCCACTTTTACGGACACACTGCTTGAGACGGAACTATTTGGGCATACAAAAGGCTCCTTTACGGGAGCAATCAGAGACAAAAAAGGACTTTTTGAAGCAGCCGACGGGGGAACTTTATTGCTTGATGAAATTTCCGAACTCAATAAAAACGTGCAGGCACAACTTCTCCGCGTAATAGAAAAAAAAGAATTTATAAAAGTAGGAGATTCAAATACCACAAAAGTAGATACACGAATAATCGTATCCACAAATAAAAGTCTTGAAGAATGTGTAAAGAAAGGAATTTTCAGGGAAGATTTGTTTTACAGATTAAACGTTTATAAAATATTCCTGCCACCATTGAGGGAAAGAAAAGAAGATATTCCTTTATTCATCAGTCACTTCTTAAATAAGTATAATAAAGTTCTTGGAAAAGCTTTTAAAGAAGTATCCAGAGATACGCTTAATCTTCTGCTTTCTTATAACTGGCCCGGAAATGTTCGGGAAATGGAAAATGTAATCGCAAGAGTAGTTGCAAGCAGGGACGGAATTGTACTTACTCCTGAAGATTTTTCAAGCTGCATACCAATGCTGTTAAACAAAAGTTCAAGTTTCAAAGACGCAAAAAAAGAAGTAGTTGATGCTTTTGAAAAAAAATACTTCACGGAAATTCTAAAAAATAATAAAGGGAACGTAAGTCACTCCGCGGAACAATCCGGGATGGACCGTAAAAATTTCAGCCAAAAATTAAAAGAATATAATATTAACCATAAAGATTTCGCATAAGAAAAATGAACGAAATTAAAAGTTACTTTAACGATGTCATCCGGAATGCCGTAGAAACTATCATTATGGTAGACATCAACAGAAAAATCAAAATGATAGACGGGAACTTGTTTGGTTATAAAGAAGAAGATATCGTTGGAAAGCCGGTAGATATTTTATTTGAGAGCAGGGAATTTTACGAGCCGCTTTTTATAAAAGACATAATTAAAGATTCAAATACTATATGCATTGCAAAAGACGGAGAAAAAATTCCGGTAAGTTTCAGCAGTGTTTCAATGAGAGATGAAAAAAGAAAAGTCATAGGGGTAATAAGCATTGTGCGAAACATAAAAGAAATGGAAATACTGGAAAAAAAATTAGTCCAGTCCGAAAAAATGGTAACTATAGGACAATTCTCCTCCGGCATTGCCCATCAACTTAATACTCCACTATCAACTATCCTAACTTATTCCCAAATGATACTGGACGATATCAACAAAAAAGCAGAAATGAGCCCAAAAACCCTCTTAAAAAGGATTACGGCTATAGAAGAACAGTGCCAGCGTTCAAAAGAAATCGTTCAACATCTTCTTGCTTTTTCAAGACCGCACAAAACCCAATTTGTTTCTGCAGACATTAATCAAATAATAAAAGATGCGCTTTTTATCGTAGAAGGGGAACTAACAAAACACAAGGTGCATATTATAAAAGAACTGAACCCCTGTCCTAAAATAATGGGAGACGTCCAACAATTAAAAGAACTAATTATAAATATGGTCATAAACGCCCAGCAAGCAATGCCAAAAGGCGGAACATTAACAATCATAACAATATTTATGCCAAAACTTATCAAAATAAGATTCCAGGATAGCGGCGAAGGGATACCGGAAAAAGACATCGTTAATATATTTGAGCCGTTCTTTACAAACAAACCCTCGGGTACCGGATTAGGCTTATTTATGTGCAGGAATACCGTTTATACTCATAACGGTTTTATTGACGTTCAAAGCAAACTTAAAGAAGGAACCACGTTCACAATCTCATTGCCAATATCAAAACCCATATTGCCCGAAACGGAACACCCCTTATAACAATAGGGCAAAAACACCTCAACTTGTCCATACTCCTTTATATATAACAATTTTACATATTAACAAATCCATAGTGTGGTAAATACGCCTCATTTAAGGGCATACCGAACAAATTTCCAAAACAACGTAACTCCATAAAAAACAATTACTTAGCCGTTACTTTGAATTAATGACACGGATATTGCTATATAACTAAAGTGAAAAAGGGGGTGGTCAACATGACAAACGCAATAATTCTTCTCCTTCTCTGGTATCTTGGAGCTACTATAGAAACTCAGACAAACTGGTATAGTGGCCCCGGGGACAACATTTCCCTTGTTAAATGGGGGAACGATTTTGACACGTGTTCCAATATTGTTTACAGCCTTCCTAATCAAATTTCTCTTAAACCCTATGGGATTGATACGTCTAATTGGAAATTATATATCGTAGATACAAACTCCTTAATTGGTGGACATAATGTAATTATGCCGGCAGATATTGATCTAGATGGGGATTACGATTTGGTTGCAGTATTTTCAGATTTTGTTATATGGTATGAACAACAGGATTCGTTTACGTTTACTAAACATATAATAGATACGACTCTTACCATTGGAAGTCATGGGACCATCTGGCCTTATGATCTGGATATTGACGGAGATAGCGATATTGTAGTATCCGGAGATGAGGGATTGTTCTGGTTTGACAACAACAATATGGTGTTTACCCGGCATAAGATAACATCCGGGGGATGGTATTTTGCAAGAGCCGCCGATATTGACAATGATGGAGACATTGATATAGTGGCGCAAAAAGGCAGCAACATCTCCACCAACAAATGGGAAGGGACGGTTTACATCTTCAAAAACAACGGCAGTATGAACTTTACAAGTTTCAAACTTGCCAGCGCGGATACCACGTGGAGAACAAATCTTGCGGACTTCAATAACGACGGGTTTCTTGATATCCAGACATCTGCATTTAACGCTAAAAACATAAGAGTATACTTGAATGATGGGGCAGGAAATTTCAATCTTGTTTACAGGTATAACAGCGTTAAACTTGACGGCAGCTGGCCAAGCGACATAAATGCAGACGGTCTTATGGATATAGGAGTCAGTGCCCAGAGCGGTGATTTTTTCTGGTTGGAGAATAACGGAACGGGAAGCAATTTCACATATCATCCCGTTACCAGCGGCATAAGTAAATACGGCGATGGTGGAATGGCAGTAGACATAGATATGAGTGACAGGGTAGACATAATTGGAGGGTATCAAGCGATTGGCTGGTTTGAACAGGTTAGTGACGGAAGTTTTAAGGAACATTTTTTAGGAAACGCTTCGGACTGTCATTGGGTATACGGGTGCAATATGGGAAATGGCCCTTGTGGTGAAGTATCTGACAAAGCTATGGATATCCTTTATACGGACAAGGGCAAATTTGCGTTCTGGAAAAACCTTATGGCAAAAGGATATGAAGACCATGCCTGGCTTGAATCGTCAATACTTGATGTCTCCCAAAATGTCCTGTGGCTTAGATTCGGGTGGCATGATTGCGTGCCTGAAGGTTATACTATGATTTACAGGGTTAGATGCGGATTAACTATACCGGACGTTGAAGCATCTGCTTGGAGCGCGCCAATTAGTTATTCCGGCGATAGCCTGAAAGGGATACTTCCTGCGGGAAGATACTTTCAATATCGTATAGAAATTGATGATTCGCTTGGCAATGCCGGAGGGGTGGCAATTGTAGATACAATATGGGTTGAATACGAAGAACATCCCGCCGGAATAAAGGAAGCCGAACAGAAAATGGCGCTGTCCTGTTCTTATAATATAGCCGAAAAGAAGGTAAACTATACACTTGCAAAAGAAAGCAATGTTTTCTTTAGAATATACGATATAACCGGAAGAGTTGTAAGTGTGATAGATGCAGGGAACAAAAAGGCAGGTAAGCATACGCTTAAATTTAATTTTCCATCGGGAATTTACCTTGTGAAACTTATATGCAATATTGGAACTGCCACCACAAAATGTGTTGTTATGAAGTAAGAATTATTTAATCAGAAGCCCTTCGAAAAATCTCCGAAGGGCTTCTTCCGTTATTAAGTTCAAAAGCTATTTACTTCCACACAGGCCGCGAAACTACAGGAAACTTCACCGACTTCCCTTCCGACGGGTTAAGTTCCAAATCATCAACCACTATTGAGGGCGATATCACAGACATACAGACACTTTGTCTGGACTGATTTCTGATAATAAAATTGTGAGCCGTAATCTCTTCTCCAACAAGTATAATATCTTTCAACAATTTATAAGTCAGGTTCTCGAATTCCATCCCCTTGACAATTTCGTTATGTCCGTCTGTGTATAATTTATAAGCTGCTACGGGATTGGAAAGCAAATTATCCTGTTTTCTCTCTCCCCCGCCAAAGAAAAACGTTGGCTCATCATTATCCGAATCCTTTCCATCTTCCCTCAGTCTTGTAATCACTATTCCATATTTAAGATTCCGGTCTTTCAGTAATTGGATATATTTCTCCTTTATATTACCTTGCCCATCTTTGCTTTCTACTATCATATTACTGACTCTCCCAACCGGCGCTTCCCACCCCTGTGATCTTCCATGCCCATTGGAAACTTTCAAATCTTTTGTAGGAGCTCTGCCTATCGGCAAAGTTAGAAGTTTCCCATTCTCTACAAGTGTTATTTTCTCTCCGGGAACCCCCTCATCATCCACTATATACCCCCCGATAAGCGTTTTCCCTTTATATTCCTTCATCGCAGGGGCATCATATATATTAAAAGACGCAGGCAGTATTATCTGGTTCAGCTTGCCGCTTAAAAATCCGCCTTCGCGCGGAAATGATTTGCTCATCCTGTCGTTTTCAAAAAGCAACGTCCGGGAATTAGATACTCCCTTGCCAATTATTTGATAAAATAATAATGCAGATGCTTCCTCCTCAAACAATACAGGTCCAGAATACTCCTCATCTTTTTTCAATCCCACTTTTTGTGACAATTCGGCAGCAAAATCTTTTACCTTCGCTTTCATCATATTTTCATCCGGCAAATCACTAACCTTCTCTCCGTAAAAACCTATTTTATCATTTATCGGCACCCCTTCCGTGGTTTGAGTAGTAGCAGACACCTCAACATACGTTGTAGGTTTATTATCCCTGTGTTTACTGCCTTCGCTATCAACAAAGTATTTTGTGGTAACCCCGGATGATATTACAACTCTAGCAGACTGAATTTTTGGAAACTCGTGAAATATAGCGGATAAATTTTTTGCACAAGACTCCAACTGTTTTTTATTTACGTTTAGTTTTACTTCTTCGCTTATACAACTTGTAGCTTTACATTTTGTAAAATCAGCTAATTTTTCCGTTATTTGCCGATTTTCAAGAGTTGCTTTTTTCTTTGCCATTTTCTCAAGTGCTGTTTTATAGGCATTATCCGTAAGCAACCATATCTCGTATCTGATAGCATCATAGTCATCTTCTATTGGAACACTTCCCCTTTCGCCCATTTTCATAAATCCGAAATCTCTATCACTCACAAAATTACTGTTATCGAGATCATAACTGCCAACTCTTAAGTTTATAAATAAATTTTTGTATCCGTATTCATCACTTGAAATAATTGCTCCTGAATTTGCCTCAACGATAACCATTCGTGTATCCCCTATTATATAACTAATATAATAAGGAGCAGCCCTATTTTGCATCTTCAGATGTGTCATAGAACGATTAAGTTCGTCACTCATAGCTCTGAAAATTACTGATTCTCCGGCTTTGGCTGTTGTTTCTTCCGCAAAAACCGTCACAACCGAAAACAAAAAAAACATTACAACAAAAGTAAGTTTCTTCATTTTCCCCTCCACTTTTTATTAACTTAACTCAAAATTAAAATAAGTTATCATTGTCTACTACCTGTTTGTTTACTATCCAAAGGCGCTTTTAACAACGGCGGTTTATCCTGCGATTTTTCTTTTTTCTCCACCTCTATTTCCGATACCAATATAGAAGGAGCTATCAATGCAACCGAAACCCAACCCGACTCCGCTCCACACCCCCCGTTAAATACCTCAGGGTCATTCCCGGCAGCAATTATTTTATTAAACGATGCTAACGGAGTTCCCACGATATCCACGCCTCTCACTAATTCATCCGCCCTCCCGTCCGTATACACTCTCTTTACCAGAAGCGGAACAACCTTAAACGCTTGCGGAGAATATCTTTGTGTCATCGTAAAACCACCTGAAATATCATAAAATATAAGTCCATAAGGCTTTCCCTGTTTCTTGCACTCTTCTATTAACGTATTGCGAAGTTCATTAAACGGTATTTGTTTCTTGGATTCCACAAATAAATTTGCCTGTCTTGCAACAATCCTATACCCCGCTTCCCTTCGTCCATGTCCATTAGAATACTTAAATCCCTTAACGGGTGAACGTGACATTAAAAAATTCTTTAACGTTCCGTTTTCTACTATATTTACTCTTTCTGATTTCACACCCTCATCATCATATAAATAATACCCGTTTAATTTTGTTCCTTTAAATTCCTCCTGCGTAGGGTCATCATAGACGGACAAAAACTCCGGCAACACGACTTGTCCAACTTTACCGGTATATGTCTGCCCTTCATCTTCACTTTTCTGACGATGCCCTTCAATTCTATGACCAAAAATTTCATGAAAGAAAACTCCGCTCGCCTTGTTTACAAAAATCGCCGGGCCGGTATACGGATCAACTAAAGGAGCATTTTTAAGAATCAGGAGTTCCTTTATCAAAGAATCTATCGCCCCCGCAATAACGACTTCCGTCGGAAGACCATCCGCAGTAGATGCATAAAAAGACTGGTAAAGGTAAATGTCCATCCCATCATCTGCAGTTGTTCCTACCGATACGAAAATGGAGTAACTGGCAACTCCTTCACGTATTATGGTTCCCTCGTTGTTTACAATGTATTTATTTGATGCCTTACCACCCAAATTTATATTACAACTATATACCCACGGGTATTGTTTAAACTTTGCGGAAAGTTTTTTCAATACCGGTTTCCAACTCGTTGTATCAAGTTGTAATTCCTTCTTTTCACCAATATACTTACAGGAAGTCCCGATAGAAAAATCATCCGAAGTGTCTTTTTTAGCAACCTTTACATCCTGGTTTGTCTGCACTTTTATCAGCTTTTCCTGTGCTTTTTTATATGTACGGTCTGTCTCTTTCCATATTACTGCTTTTATCGCATTCAAATTGTCCTCTATAGGAACTTCAGTTATATTAGGTATATAATCCGAATAATCAAAATCAAACTGGTCACCGCGAAGTTCATGCGTGTTATCAAGTTTATTACTTCCAACTCTTACGTCTGTGGTTAAAGACCTGTTATGACTTGTTTTATTATATTTAAGTGCGCCATACGAACTGCTCATTGATACATTTTTATCATCTATTATTGTATATTGTAAGAAATAAATCGGAGCATCTTTTGCGCCTTTAAGCTCTTTCAAAAAGCGGGTTAACTCATCTCCCATTGCACGAAACACCACATCATTCTCCCCGGAACGAGGCTGCGCATTAACGCTAAATGCGATAATAAAAGCCCATACAAAATATTTCATCTTTGACATATATCCTCCTTAGTTAGAGTTTGCAACGTAAGAAGCATTATAGCAGACTCTTGTCAGCTTGTCTGACTTAGAGATTGCTATCCCACTATCGGGACTCTAACTTATCCAGCTCTGCTGGGTTGCTTTTTTATTATACTAAACTGCTTGTGTTTTATTGTCTATTATTTTTATAACTTCGCATTGATATGGTAAAGAATGTACGAGTGATTGCAAAATTATTTATAGGGTTTTGCGGAATCTTATATTCACTAAATATAAATTTCATCTTCCACTTTATCTTACATAGTCCTAAAATATTATCTCAATAGTATTAGTTTTTGAGTAATTCTTTGTTTGCCTGAAATTAGTTTTACAAAATAAATTCCGTTCTTATGGATATTAGGCGTAAACACATAATTTCCTTTCTCTAATGTGCCTGTATATAAAATCTCTGTCATCCTTCCGCATAAGTCGTAAATCTTCAACGATACTTTATTTCCTCTATTGTTGAGCGAAGCGAAATCCGCCTGAAGTGGATTATTAGGAACAGATAAACAAATTTTATCTTTTCTTATCTTTAATTCCGCATTCCCCAATCCAAAATCCGAAATAGATGGCTCTTCTGCTCCAACAGCTTTGACAGTAATCGTATCTTCAAGCGGAATATAATTATGTTTTGTAACAGTCAGATATAATGCTCCTGCAGTATACGTTTGCGGCAAAATAAGCGATACCTGTCCCGAAACGTTGGTGTATCCTCGCGCATAGACTTCATTGGATTTCATAGCACAAACATACGCGTTAGAAACCGGAATAGAAGCCCCGGTTACAGTCACCTGAAGGCTCGTCTCACCTGCCATTATAGTATCTTCACAACTAACGGACAAATTGGAAGGCGCATCCGTCCACATTGGCATTTCAGGATCGCCGAACAAATTCAGTTCGTATATAACCCAGGGCAATTCACTATTCCAGGCGGCATAAGAAACGAAATTATCTTTAGAGACAGCGTGTGCTTCACCCAGATGCCAGTGGTTACCATTAAAAACCTCCCCGTAAAAAGAAGTATCGACAGCTTCAGAATACCACAAAATTCCTGTCTCATCGCCCCACCCATACCTTGAACTCATAATGGAAGCAACTCCCCCGCCCTGAGTATTTATCAAGTGTTCCGCCAAACAATCCCCGTTATAAACTTCATCCACTGCTCCTGCAAAACAAGCAATTGAATTAAATATTCCTCTTTTGTTACCATTTGAAAGCGTATCAACGTTAGCGGAACTTAAATATGTCCCGCCTCCTATATAAAGATATACGCCGGATTCCCTTCCGTGTCCTACAAGATGGGTAAAAGCAACTCCCGAATTTATGGTATCTATCGTTGCTTTTCTTGATAACTTGGCATTTACCTCATATAATTTAATATCCTGCCATCCCGACGGAGTTATAGCGGTTATTGCTTCTGCTGAAGCAATTCCGTTATTTTTGTCAAATAATTCCGCGGTCGGCAAAAACATTCGTTTCAAATATCCCGAAGGAGGATTTTTTTCATAAGTTAAAACTTTATTAACAAAGTTTTGCGTTTGTGTTTTATTCAAAACCGGTGCTCTCCCAACAAAAACATCGGAATACAAATCTACGGTATCGCCGTTCTGCGGCTTTTCCCCCCATACGGCATCATTGTCGTTGTTCCATGTGCCATCAAGGTCGGAAAAATATAAGTCTGATGGAATGGTGTCTTCATCGTCATACTTTCCTTCACCTGAAGTCATATAGTAAACATTTCTTCTGGGAACTATTTCCTGTCCGTTCTCATAATCGCATTGCCCGCCAAGAAGTACCCACAAAGTTCCCAAGTTCGTATTTGCATACTTAATAAAATTTCGTATTTTTTCTGCATTGTCTCTACCCGAATAACCTGAATATATAGAGGCAAGGGAAACGATTCTTGTAGACACTCCTTTTTTGGTTTTCCAGTCGGCAAGAGGCTGGAAAGAAGAAATAAGAGAGTCCGTAGTTATTATGACATATTCGACGGAGTCAGTGAGAAGGCCTTTAGTGCTGTACAAACTAATATCTTCCGGGTTTAATACTTTATCTTTTAATATATTGGCGAAGATATTTTTCTGTTTTTCCGTTTTTGGTAATAACGGAGACTTGTTTTCTTTATAATGAATTTGAATTTTTATTTCAGAAGTCAGGACAAGTTTATTTTGTGCAGGAATATATTGCAAAGGAGAAACAAGGAAAGTTGCGATTGTATACCCACCCATATTCCCGGTATGGGAATGCGTAATTATGCTTTCGGGAAAAACTGAATTTTGATTATAAATGCGTGCATCAGGGGTAACCCATTTAGATTTGCCCGGAAATGAAATCGTATGAGGTTTCTGGGAGGGATATATATTGTAATATCCTTGTATATCCTTGCTTTGTCCTGATATAATTTCATAATCAGTGATAACCGCTCCGCCCGGGATAACAAATCGGGTAGCTTTCTGGGGAATCATAGGAAAACCCGGGATAGTAGTAAATCCCGCGCCTTTAATAGAAACGACATCATAGCCATTATTTTTTTGAAAAGAGAAATCATCCGTATTAAAAGTAATGACTTTAGTTATCTGCCCGGCAAATAAAGAGTTAGCCGATAATAGAAGAATCAATAGATATTTTGTCGGGAACATGCTTTAATAATTATACTGCATTGTTTATTTGTCAATAATTTATTAGAATAGGCAGACATTCTAAAAAGAAATAGGTATCAAAAGTTTTTGGGCTTGACTTTTTATAAATAAGAATACATATATGTATAATTAACTTACATACTAATATATATAGAATAATATCATAGCAGGGGGGGAAATGAGAAAATTTATTAATTTGTTATTAATTTCTTCTTTAATGTTTTTATTTAGTTTTACAATAGAAGGCGTGAGATGGAGCATAACCGGGAAAAGAACTACGTGGTCTATGGGATACAGCGGAGCTCTTCTCACAAACGGTAAAGTAGTAATCGAAGGGGTAAAATGGACGGCAGAATACGAAGTCTTTGACCCTTCAACAGGGGTATGGACAGCAAAAACTCTTTCAGGCTTAACTGACCATTATGCCGGGATATTACTCCCTAACGGTAAGGTATTGCAAACATTAACCGGAAGCGCTCTTTATCTTTATGATCCAACAAGTGATAGTTGGGGGTCATCCGGAACTTCTTTTTCAGCAGCGACAAAGAACAATGTCACTTTACTTAAAAACGATAAAGTTCTTCTAATTGGAACTTCCGTCTGTTATCTTTATGATTATTCTACCGACGGGGTAGCCTCAACAGGAAACGTTAGTGATGTTAATAATGGAACAGAAACATTACTACCCACAGGTGAAGTGCTTGTAATTAAAAATACGTTTGCCAGCACCTATAATCCAACATCAGGCGTATGGACTACAGCTCCATTGCCCGCAAAAAGCAGATTTTGTCATACGGCCATTTTATTGCCACCGCCACTTAGCAAAGTATTGGTTGCGGGAGGAACTACCGCCGGAACTACTTGTGAACTTTTCGACCCTGTAACAAAAACATGGGGAGCTACCGGCAATTTAACTTACGGTCCAAGGGTTATATCGGAATCCGTTCTTTTACCATCAGGGAAAGTTTTAATGATAAGTTCTGACCCGGATAATGGGGGAGCAGCTTCTGCCTCACTTACCTGTGAACTTTATGACCCGGCAGCGGGAACATGGGCATTGACCGATAATCTTATTCCGCCGATATCTACATTTGGTGCAGCAAGTCATAATTCCGCATTTATTTTACAAACAGGTAAAGTGTTATTAGCGGGATGCGGAAAAGGATCCGCATCGAATCCATCTGCGTTTTCTTTAATATACGATCCTTCTGATGGAGTATTTACGGCAAGACCATCCTTAACTTATGCAAGAGCAGCACACACAACAACGCCTTTACCTATCGTTCACACAAGTAACTGCAGCACAAACGTTCTTATAGTCGGCGGAGAAAACTCAAGCGGAGCGATGAAAAAATGCGAACTATATAATTACAGAAGAAAAACAATTGAAGTCACAGGAGACTTGAACACAGAAAGAAGTAACCATACGGCAGTTCTAATGTCATCCGGATTAGTCCTTGTTACGGGTGGGAAAAATACTTCAGGTACTCTAAAATCCTGCGAAACTTATGATGTAAACACGGAATTATGGACAAACGCTAGCAATATGACTGATTCGAGATTCGACCATAGCGCTACTTTATTAACAAACGGCACCAATGTGCTTGTAACCGGTGGAGAAAATGCAGGAAGTTATGTCTCGAATTGTGAAATATACAACGGAACAAGCTGGTCAAGCACTGCAAGCCTAACTACTCCCAGAGCAAGACATTCAACCGTTCTGCTTTTTGATGGAAGAATTCTTGCAATTGGTGGACAGACCACTGGAGGGACGGCAACTAATAGTTGCGAAATATGGGACGGAACAAATTGGTCATCCGCCGCAAACTTAAACACTGCAAGATACTGGCACACTTCAATACTTTTACAATCCGGGAAAGTTCTTGTAATGGGCGGAACCGGCAATGGATCAACGGCGCTTGCAAGTTGTGAAATTTATGACCCGGTTGCAAATACGTGGACACAGGAAGCAAACCTGAACCAGGCTCGTTACCAACATAATTCTACGCTTCTTTATTCAGGGCTCGTTCTTACTACCGGTGGTTATGATGGGACAAATTATACTACCAGTGCAGAAATCTGGGATCCGGCAGCAGAATTCGATTCCACTTTAAATATCCATAATTGGAAAATTACGGCTCAACTTCCTACCGCAAGAGCTTATCAATCATCCGTTCTTGTTACTGATTTACAACCTTATATTCTTGTAATCGGTGGGAAAAACACAAGTTATGTCGGAGCAATAGAAGAATATGATGTTGGTCTTAGTTACGATAGAAACTGGCAGCCAACGATAACAAGTTCTCCTTCCGTAACTCATGTAACTTCTCCTATGACTATCAACGGAACATTATTCCGTGGGGTATCGGAAGCAGACGGGGGAAATTATTGTCATATTACTTCAAACGACCATCCGATAGTATCTATTGTCAGGATAGGTGGAGGCAACTGGCAATCAAACGGAGGCGGCGATATGCTTTATACGCCGAACAGCAGTTTATGGAGCGAAACAAGCACAACGATTAACCCACCTGTCGGTTTTGCAGACGGGTATTACAGATTGTGGGTAATAGCAAACGGCATTCCGTCCAAATGGTATGAAGGATGCGCAACAGGGACAGAGGAAAAGTCTAATCCGCAATCCAAAATCCAAAATCCGCAATTAGAAATATCTCCCAACCCGTTTACTTCAACTACCGTTATTAGTTATTCGGGTATTAGTTATTTGAGAAACAACTCTAATAATAATTCTACCAAGGGAACAGTAGGCAAGCAGGCAAATATAAAGATTTATGATATAAGTGGTAAGTTATTAGAAGAAGTTAAAGATAATATAATAGGGGAAAACCTGAAAGCAGGTATTTACTTTGTAAAAATAGATGGGTATAAACCGATAAAAGTAGTTAAGATGTCTTGCATAAGATAGACAATACCGAAGAATCAAAAATTTAGTTGACACTATATTATAAATAAAGTAAATAAGAAGATAATAAAATAACAATTTTTGGGAGGATAAATGGAAAACGTATTATTAGATAAATGGTTGCAAGTAAGATATGCATTTTTTCACTGGAGACAAGAATTAAGCACAACAAAAAAACTCTGTTTAGCGCTTAGTATGGCCGGAGTTACTGGACTAATGGCTCAAATATATATTCCTCTTCCCTTCACACCTGTTCCAATAACAGGACAGGTTTTCGGTGCACTTTTAAGCGGCGTAATATGCGGAGGTTTGTTCGGTGCCCTAAGCCAGGGGATTTATGTTTGCCTTGGGATTCTTGGTTTGCCATGGTTTGCAGGCGCAAAAGGCGGATTGAATATCATAGGTGATCCAACGATAGGCTATCTCATAGGATTTATCTTCTCTGCTTTTATCATCGGTAAACTTACAGATAGAAAAATTGGAAACAGAAAATTCTTATCCCAATTTGGTTTAATGATAATAGGCGTCCTAATAATCTACGGCTTCGGAACAATGGGACTTGCGGTTGTTATTCATTCCGGATTGAAAGAAACGCTGTTAAAAGGAGTAATTCCTTTTATTGGTGTAGATTTAATCAAATCCTTTTTCGCAGCAGGAATTAGTTCAAGTATATTACCTAAAGCTTCCTATAATGAAGAAGTAGACAAGAACCTATATTCTTCTAACAAATATTAATACTCCTGATACTATCCAATTAAGAGCACACCATCTCTTATGCATACATGGATTCCAGGGATATGGGTACGATAAAAGTTTTACTAATAATATGAAACAGGTAGCAGATAAGCTTAACACATCTGACAATTTATGGATAAAGATAACGGATACTTGTGATGAAATCTGCGTTAAATGTCCATACAGTAATGGAGAAGAATGCTCAAAAGACCACATAAAAAAGATAGATTCAATCCTTCTGAAAGAGCTAAATATTACCCCGGGAGATAGGATAAAAAAGGAAGATGTGTTTACAACAATAAATAAACATTCACAAAAATTACAGAAGGTTTGCAAGAACTGTGAATGGCAACAAGTATGTTTGTTTTTTAACAAAAAGGAGGAAGGGGAAAAATGAAAAGATGTTTTTTTGCCGCTATATTAGCGGTATTAGTTTGTGGCTGCGCAAGCACTTATATGACTGCCGGCAAAGTATATGTCCAGAAAGAAGAATACGAAAAAGCCATAGAACAGTTCAATATTCAGCTCGAACAAAACCCTAACGATGGAGATGCGTTATGGTGGCTTGGATGTGTGTATTCATATAAAAAAGATTTTGAAAAAGCTTGTGGGTATTTTGACAAGCTAAGAGAAGTTGCGCCGGAAAAAGCAGAATTAACAAAAGAAAAATATTTTTTATGGACTGTTTATTATAATTCGGGACTTGATGCATTAAAAAAAGAAAATTTTGAAATCGCCAAAAAAAGATTTTGGACAGCAACATTAGTTGAGCCGGATTCTGCAAGCACATATATAAATTTAGCGCAAGCGTACTCCAAAACAGGGAAAGAAGATTCTATGGTTATCTGCTACGAAAAAGCAAGTAAAGTGGCGCCTAAAAACCCTGATATATATATGGACCTTGCAATATACTACACTAAAGAAAAGAATTATGATAAAGCTATGGAACAACTCAAAAAAGCATTAGAACTAAGTCCTAAAAATGCGGAACTGTTATATCGTTTAGGCGTTGTTTATTATTTTAAAGAAGATTACTCCAATTCGGAAAGTTTATTTAATGAAACAATTAAACAGGATTCTACTTATTCGGATGCCTATTTTAATCTGAGCGCTTCTTTAGTTAAGGAGAAAAAATTTAAACCGGCAACAGAGGTATTACAAAAATACCTAGTTTCCAAGCCAAAAGATACGGAAGCTTTATCTAATTTAGGAGACTTATATCTTTTAAATCAGGAGCATAAACTTGCAGTTGATATATATACAAAACTTATTGAAATAGACTCTTCAAATGCACAGTATTACGAAAACAGAGCAAACGCTTACTGGAAAATAGGCGACAAAGAAAAGAATATTGCCGATATGAAAAAAGCTCAGGAATTACAAAAGAAATAAATTAAGTTTTGCGGAAAAGGGTAAGAAACGCACAGTTTCTTACCCTTTTTTATTTCACAAATATTTTCTCAATATCTTTTAATTCAAACACTACTACGGGATTTCTTATTTTCCAATCCTCAAGTACTTGAGGATGAACTTCCCCGATAATACCCATCGATTTATTATTTACTAAAATATTCGCTGCCCTGCCTTTAATAAATGAAGGATGTTCTGTTCTTTGTAGATTGTTACTATATCCGAGTCCTTTCGTAATTATACCATCTACATCTTTTTTGTTTCCACTTTGTTTTGAATCAGGAAAAGAATAATATAATAATATATCAAGAACACTATGTAGGTCGGAGAAACTTGCCTCCGGGTATGATATTAAAGCAGTAAGATTAACGATCGTTCTGCTTCCATAATTTACGGTTGAATCCGAAACTACTACTTCCCCTATTTCAAATATTTTATGCGGGTAAACGGATTTAGAGGATATGGACTCGACGGATAAAAGAGAAGGGACAATAGAATTGCGCAAGACAGAGTAAGTATCAGAAACCGGGTTTTCTATTTCAATTATGGATTCTAAAGGTTCCACATTTCCCAACATCTGATTTTTGGAAGTAAGTATATTTGAAACTATTTCTTCAAATCCGGCACCAATCATAAGTTTTCTTAGCTTCTGTATAATCGGTTCTATAAGGGTAGTTTTCCCCACAGTAAATTCGTTTAACTCTTCCGGTTCAAAATTGTTGTATCCGTATCTGATTGCAAAATCCTCTATTACATCAACAGAATGCATTATGTCACGACGATATGACGGAGGTTTTATTGTAAATTGCTCGTTTGAGAGAGTTGTTCTGTATCCACTTTTATCTAATTCTTCTATAATTTTTGCCGTTTCTAACTTTAACCCCAATAACTTTTCAAAATCAGTTTTATTGATTTTTATTTCTTCTTTGAAATCATAGGGCAAAACAACATTTTTTCCTAATTTCGTATCATACGGATATTTCACTTCTACCAGGATAATCTCCGCACCCCTGTCTTTTAAGTTTTGAGCAAGGATATTTGAGACAAGCAATACCTGTTCAAGATTAGTTCCGGTAATATCACAAAACAAATTAGAATTTCCTGTTTCAACCCTGCCAACAGAATTGGAATTTATAATCGGCGGGAAAGACAAAACATTGCCCTTACTATCTTCCAATAATGGATATTTAGAAAAACCTTTTAAAATATAAGCATACTCTTTGCCTTTTGGGTGAAGCTCCAGTATCTCTTTTAAAGTAATTTCCCGGTCAAATTCAAGAGGGACAAATTTTCTTTCTTCAGGAGCAACCGCTTTATAAGAAACAGGAAATGTTATCTCTTCGGCATTATAAATACCTATGGAAATATTTTTTCTGTTTCGTCCATAATTATCTGCAAGTTTTTCCTGCGTCTGTATAAGTTGCGCCAATCCACCTTCTGTAAGAGATAACCCTTTTGCTATAAATCCTCCGATATATGGTCTTATATCCTTAATCCCTTCGTCTACTAATATTTGATGATTAATCTTTAAATTTCTGTGTTCTTCTGTGTCAACATCCGCGTTCCTCCGTGTTTTTTCGTTCTTAATCTCTCTTGCTATGCCTTCGGTGCAAAGCAAATCAGGTCTATTGGTATCATCCAAATCTATTTTTAATTCGTCTCCGTTGGTTTCTTTTAATTCTCCTTTAACGGAATGTAACAATGTTTCCAGTTCGGCAATAGATAAAGCCTTTTTTAATAACGACTCTAAATCTTTTTTTGAAATAGTAATGCCTGCCATTTATGTATTGACATACCTCATTGTCTCTAAATCTCTTGAAAAGAAATCCCTGATATCATTAATTTTTAAAGCCATCATTGCCATTCTATCCAATCCTAAACCCCATGCAATTACCGGAACTTTAACGCCAAGCGGAGCGGTAACTTCGGGTCTGAATATTCCTGCTCCTCCGAGTTCTACCCAGCCAAGTGTAGGATGTTTTGCATATAAAGAAGCGGACGGTTCCGTGAACGGGAAATAGCTTGGCGTAAACTTGACTTCTTTCGCGCAGGCAAGTTCGCTTGCGAATAATTTTAATAATCCGAGCAATCCCCTGAAATTAATTGATTCGCTCACTACGATACCATCTAATTGTAAGAAATCTGGAGCGTGGGTAGAATCTACAGCATCCGGTCTAAAACATCTTGCAATCGTAAAATACTTACCCGGCGGGTCAGGATGTTCTGCAAGAGCGCGGGCAGACATTACAGTCCCCTGACTCCGCAAAATTAAGCGTTTAGTTTGCTGGCTGTCAAATTCATAGCCCCATCCTTTTGAACCTGTTTCACCGCCATTTTTATGAACTTTTGATACGTTATTTATGAACTTTTCTTCTTCTTTTATCGTTTTTGCATAAGCAGGAGACTTTAAGAAATATACTCCGTGAACATCACGGGCAGGATGAGACTGCGGCATATAAAGAGCATCCAGATTCCAGAATTCCGTTTCTACAATTCCTCCCCTTGTCTCACAAAACCCCATAGATACAAGTTTTGCCCTTACTTCGTTAATAAACTCCGCATAAGGATGAGGCCTGCCGATTAATATTCGTCTTGGCTTAATATCGAAACTAAATTCCCTGAAATGTTTTGTCCGCCACGAACCATCTTTAAGCATTTCAGGAGTAAGCTGGGTAATTTCATCCGTAGAAAAATCCTTTTTTTGTACTACTTCCCAAACTTTTTTGCCTTCTTCGGTCAACTTTATAAGATATGTAGTTTCTTTCGTTAGGTCAAAAATATTTCTTGTTTTACCTCGTTCTTTGTAGCGTTCATTTACAAGAGATTTTTTTAATTCATCCACCTCATCAAATAAAATACTCTTATCGGCATCCTTTATTAAGTTTTGTAAGGCTTCTATTTTTTCAAGGTTGGTAGACTCGTTAAGAACAAGAATCCCGCCTGCTTGTATCTCAATAATATCATAAGATTTTAAAAACTTTATAGCATCTTTTTTTTCTTCGGCATCTAAGAAATCAATGTCGGTTATTTTTATCGAGTGTCTTTCTTTTATGCAATCTATTACTTTTTTCTCGGGAGTTCCTGCCAGATATTTTTTGCCTAATTCGGTTAAATGTACGGTGGTTTTTACTTGAGGGGTAATTTCTATTAGCTGTTTCAGTTGCAGCCAATTTGCCGGTCCCTGGTTTTCCGATGAGATACAAGTTTCTTTGTCCGCACTTGTTATGTTTTCTTTTAACAGTTTAATTTCCAGAGGATGTAATTCGTTTAATATATTTTCTATCATAAAAGTCAAAAACGTAAATCTTCCACCCAAAAAGACCCTCCAAAAGAATCGGCGGGCAAGAAAGATTTGCTCTACATTTATAATTTAACTAAATATTTTTCAAAATCAACCACTATATAATTTTTACCTTTTTTAATAACTTTATGTCCTTCTTTTTCTAAGAGTTTCTTCTGCCCCTCAAGTCCGCCTGGATACTTCTCGTTTATAACTCCACCTGATTTTAGCGTTCTCCAGTAAGGAGTTATATTTTTCTTCCCTTCGATCATTTCTTCTTCTGCCGCCCCGGCTGATATCCTTGCAAAAATTCCCGTACATATTGGGCATCCAATAGAAGCTTTATGTTTTCTGGCAAGTGCATCACGAATGTCATTTATGGTAATCAATTTACCTGTGGGAACCTTCTTCATAATTTCATCTACTTCTTTAGGTGCGGGAATAATAACTGTGCCTGTTCCCCACTTTTTGCTCATACTTTCATTGATTTCTACTACTTTGGGAAGGTCTTTGTTATCCTGTAATTTTTCCTTGAAAGATTTTTTCATTTTTGCCACCATCATTTTTATGTTAGAGGATAATAAATAAAAGTCAATTTTTTTATATTACATCATTATTATAAAGTTATTTAGGAATTTTTCTACGTTAATTATCAAAAACCTATTTTACTATTAAAAAATTATTTTTAATTTTTTCTTGACCTATTTATTTATATACTCTAATTTATACCGTCAAATTAAAAATGGAGGTAGAGAAATGAAAAGATTAGTAACTTCCGAATCCGTTACCGAAGGGCATCCCGATAAAATCTGCGACCAGATTTCGGATGCCGTGTTAGATGAAGTAATTCGCCAGGACAAATACGGCAGGGTAGCGTGCGAAACGTTTATATCCGTGGGATTCGCAATAGTTGGCGGAGAAATTACAACAACCGGATACGTAGATTTGCCGGTATTGGTAAGAAAAGTACTTAAAAATATTGGATATACCGAAAAATGGGGATTTGATTACGAAACCTGCGCAGTTCTTAATGCAATCGGGAGACAATCTCCGGATATAGCCCAGGGCGTAAACACAGGTGGCGCTGGCGACCAGGGATTAATGATAGGTTACGCTTGCGATGACACTAAAGAACTTATGCCTTTGCCCATTATGCTTGCGCATAAAATAACTAAAGAATTGGCAAATGCAAGAAAAACTGGGAAACTTGATTATCTCGGGCCTGACGGCAAATCACAGGTTACGGTTGAGTACGATAACGATAAACCCGTAAGAGTTGATACCATTATACTTGCATCCCAACACAGCGAAGACGTTCTTGATAAAACAGGGAAAAAGATGTCAAAGAAAGCCGTAGACGAGTTAATTGAGAAAGTAATCAAAAAAGCCATAGACAAAAAATGGCTGGATAATAAAACAAAATATTTTGTTAATGCAACCGGGAAATTCGTAATCGGAGGGCCTCAATCAGATACCGGAGTAACGGGAAGAAAAATTATCGTTGACACTTACGGTGGAGTAGCTCCTCACGGTGGCGGCGCTTTTTCAGGAAAAGACCCGACGAAAGTTGACCGTTCGGCAACTTATATGGCAAGGTATATTGCAAAAAACATTGTGAAGGCAGGATTAGCAAAAAGATGTCAGGTAAATTTTGCTTACGTAATCGGAGAGTCCCAGCCGGTATCATTTGAAATAGATACATTCGGAACGGGAAAAGTTAAAGACAATATCCTTTCCGAAACAATGAGAAAGGTTTTTGACCTTAGCCCAAAAGGCATCATCACAAAGCTAAATCTTTTGAAGCCAATATACCAGAAAACGGCTTCCTACGGACATTTCGGACGAGAAGAACCTGAATTCACATGGGAAAAAACCGACTCCGTGGATAAAATTAAATCTGCGATTCGCTAAGGATAGTTTGGGTTTAAGAACATTGTTGTTATAATGTTTCTATAAAACGGCAACGATTTTCGAGTATCCATACTAAAAGAACTGGTAGACACGCAGGTCTGCCCCTACGAAAAAAGAAAACATTTTTATTATTCTAAAATCGGTTATTAATACCCTTGACCGTTTTTTATTGACAGTTGCTTAATTACGCAATATTATAGTTTTAATAATTTAAGGAGGGAAAAAATGGGAGATAAAATATGGTTACTATGGTTCATTTTTGCCGTAATTTTTTCTATTTCTGAAATATTTACTGCAGGATTTTTTCTTATATGTTTCGGAATAGGAGCTGCGATAGCAGGGATTCTTGCGCTTTTCAAAGTCGGGACACTTTGGCAATGGGGAAGTTTTATAATTGTTTCTTTGGTCCTTTTCGCATTATCGCGAAAATTTGCGGAAAGATGGACTAAGAAACAACCACCCGGTATCGGAGCTGACAGGCTTGTGGGAAAGAACGGGATAGTCCTCGAGACAATAGATAATATGAAAAATACAGGCAGAGTTCGACTTGACAAAGAAGAATGGAGAGCAGACAGCGAAACAGGAGAAATCATCCCTGCAAATAAAAAAGTTAAGGTCATAAAAATAGAAGGAACTCACTTAATAGTAACTCTTCAAAAGGAGGGAGAATAAAATGATAATTCTATATATCATACTGGCGCTTGTAGTCTTTATAGTTGCCGCCACAGGTATAAAAACGGTAAGACCATGGGAAAAAGCTTTAATCGAAAGACTTGGAAAATACCAGCGTACCGTAGGCAGTGGATTAACAATTATAATGCCTTTTCTGGAACAAATGATTAAAGTAGATATGCGGGAACAGGTAGTTGAAGTTCCACCGCAGGGCGTAATCACAAAAGATAACGTCGTTGTAGAAGTTGATGCCGTGGTTTATTATGAAGTTACCGACCCGGTAAAAGTTTCTTATAACGTTGCCGATTTTTATACTGCGGCCACAAAACTTGCTCAAACAAACTTAAGAAATCTTGTCGGTGATTTAGCGCTTGATGAATCATTGACTTCGAGAGAAGTAATAAATACAAAATTGCGCCAGATTCTTGACGATGCAACGGACAAATGGGGAACAAGAGTGACAAGAGTTGAACTCCAGAGAATAGATCCGCCCGCCGATGTTACCGAGGCAATGCACAGACAGATGAAAGCCGAACGAGAAAAAAGAGCAATGATTCTGGAAGCCGAGGGACATAAACAATCAGCAATCCTTAAAGCTGAAGGAGACGCAATGGCAACAAGAACCGTTGCCGATGCTGAAAGATACAAAAAATTAACCGTAGCAAAAGGAGAAGGCGAAGCTATTCAAACTGTTTTCAGCGCCATTCACGACGGTAAACCGACAAACGACCTTATTGCGATTAAGTATCTTGAAGCTTTACAGAAAATGTCCGACGGGAAGGCAAATAAAATATTCCTGCCTTACGAAGCTTCCGGAATTCTATCAAGCATAGCAGGTATCGGTGAGCTTTTCAAAGAAAAACTCAGTTCGGAAAATAAATTAGAAGATAAAAAAGAAGTATAATTTTATTTGAGAAAACATCTTTGTAGGGGCGAGTCGTTGACTCGCCCTTTTTTTATTAGTAGATTATGTTTGTTTTGGTATTTAAGCTTTGAGCTTGATTTGATAACAGTCTCTTTTTGCCTTGTGGGCAAATTAGAGAATGTTATCCAGCTCCGCTGGACATTTGGATTTTGGAATTTGGCATTATTTGGTCTAGTTGTAGAAGAATGGGTTGTTCTAAAATTCGGAGATTAACTGAAATATATTAATTAACTACGGTGCCGATATTTTTACCTTCTACGACTTTTTTCAAATTGCCGTGTTCGCTTATATTAAAAACTATAATCGGCAATTTATTTTCCGAGCAAAGAGTAATGGCGGTAAGGTCCATTACTCCGAGTTTTCTTGAGAGGACATCATCATAACTTAATTTCTTATACAGTTTTGCATTTTTATCTTTCTTTGGGTCTGCGGAGTACACGCCGTCCACTTTTGTGCCTTTAAGAATTACGTCTGCGCCAATTTCAATTCCTCTTAACACAGCCCCGGTATCTGTAGTAAAATAAGGATTGCCGGTTCCGCAGGCAAACAACACTACTCTGCCTTTTTCAAGGTGTCTTATGGCGCGTCGTCTTATATAAGGTTCCGCGACTTTTGAAACTTCTATTGCGCTCATAACTCTTGTCGGGATTCCGAGTGATTCAAGTCTGTTCTGGAGAATCAGGCTATTTGTAACCGTTGAAAGCATCCCGACATAATCTCCGACTACGCGGTCAATCTGGAGTTTTTTTGCATCTGCAACACCGCGGAATATGTTTCCACCGCCAATGACGATAGCAATTTGTTTGGATTGTTTATGAACTTCGGCAATTTCTTTTGTAATTCGCGAAAGCATATCAGGTTCAACGCCGAATCCCTGTTTTCCTGAAAGAATTTCCCCGCTGAGTTTTAATAAAATTCTATGATACATTAACGAAAGTTATATCTTATAATCCAACTCTGTCAATAAGTTTTTATGGCAAGTAAAATCATACCCGCTAACACCTTTCTTCTCTTCCGCATCCTTTTTCTTTCTTGCCTTCCATTTGTCATTCCCGCGTAAGCGGGAATCCACTATTTTGTTCCCTCTTCCAGCTCCAGACAATTTTTATTTTATCAGTGTCAGTTTTTTTGTCTCTTTGTAATTACCTGATAAGAATTTAATAAAGTATATTCCCATTTCTAATTTCTGAGTAGAAAGTTTTATTTTATAACTTCCGGGTGTTTTTTCTTCATCTATTAATGTTCTTATATTTCTACCTGATATGTCATATAGTTTAATAGAAACTTTCTCTTTTATCGGCAACTTATAACTAATGAGAGTTGATTGTCTGAATGGGTTAGGGTATGTTGATATTTGATATTTAATTTTTGATATTTGATTTTCTTCTTCAATCCCTATTTTTCCCAATGAGTCTGTTTTTATAAGAAAAACATTACTATTTGTTATACCTGGGTATACATCTGTCACGCCCGTTATTATATATCCACCATCCTTTGTTTGTTGAACTGATTTACCATAATCCAAATAAAGTCCGCCAAAAGTTTTTGTCCATAAAGTGTCACCATTTATATCCGTTTTGATTAACCATACATCCATATGCCCAGCACCGTAGGAATACGTTCCACCTGTTATAATATAGCCTTTATCAAAAGTTTCTTGAACTGAATTTCCATTATCTATACTATCTCCACCCAATATCTTTGTCCACAAAGTATCCCCTGCCGAATCCGTTTTTATTAACCATGCTTTGCTATTATTATTCCCGGCACCATAAGGATATTTTGTTCCCGCAATAATGTATCCGTTATCAAATGTTTGCTGAACTGAATTACCATATTCTTTACAACTATCCCCATAAACTTTTGTCCATAAACTGTCTCCTAAACTATCAGTTTTTACTAACCAAACATCCTCCTCACTGTTTCCAACTAATACATAACCATTATCAGTAGTCTGCTGAACCGATTTGGCATAATCAGTAGTAGTGTTCCTATCAAAAACTTTTGTCCATAAAGTATCTCCTACTGAATCTGTCTTTATAAGCCAGATATCCTGAGTATAAAGGGAGGATGTATATCCAATTATTATGTATCCACCATCTTTCGTTTGCTGAACTGAATTTCCAGTATGGGCATAACCTCCACCATAAACTTTTGTCCATAAAGTATCTCCCAACGAATCTGTTTTTATTAACCATACATCTCCTAAACTTGCCTTGAAGGAGGTAGTTCTTCCAACAATTATATATCCGCCATCTTTTGTCTGTTGAACGGAATTACCTTCATCCTGTCCTGTCCATCCGAAAGATCTTGTCCATAGAGTATCACCCAAGGAGTCTGTTTTTATAAGCAATACATTATTTCTTTTATAGCTACTGGAATCAGAATAGTATATATTTCCAACTATAATATACCCCTCGTCAGAAGTTTGCTGGACTAAATTTCCATATTCTTGATTACCATATGCATCACTATCTCCATAGTTTCGTTCAAAAGTTATTGTTGCCTCCGAAACTAAAGGATACAAAAAAAATAAGTTAATTCCTACAAATATCAAACAAAAAACTTTCATTATTTTCCTAATTCTCATTAAATAATAATTATTGTAACCTATTAATATTTTTATTTTCAACCTTTGTCCACAAATTTTTATTTTACGGATAAGTTACAAATCTTTTTACATCTTTCCAAAAATACATTGACATAATCCTTCTAAATAATTAAATTTCAAGTTAACATATTATGAATATACTTGGAATTTCTGCGTTTTACCACGATTCTGCTGCGGTAATAATCCGTGACGGACAAATTCTCGCAGCTGCACAGGAAGAAAGGTTCACACGAAAAAAACACGATTCTTCTTTCCCTGCTAACGCAGTAAAATTCTGCCTGCACTATTCGGGACTTTTCCTTGACGAATTAGACGCAATTGTTTTTTACGATAAACCGTTATTAAAATTTGAACGGCTGTTGGAGACTTATTATAACTTCGCTCCCAAAGGTATTGGTTCTTTTTTACAATCAATCCCGGTATGGACAAAAGAGAAAATGTTCCTCAAAAGAATCATCTTTGAAGAGCTTTTGAAAATAGAAAAATACAATAAGAAAAAAATAAAACTGCTTTTCCCTGAGCATCATCTTTCACATTCGGCAAGCGCTTTCTTTCCTTCTCCCTACAAAGAAGCCGCCATCCTGACTATTGACGGAGTCGGAGAATGGGCAACTGCATCCATAGGAATCGGCAAAGACAATAAAATAGAAATCTTAAAAGAATTAAGATTCCCCCACTCCCTTGGATTATTATATTCCGCATTTACTTACTATTTAGGATTTGTTGTAAATTCCGGCGAATATAAATTAATGGGACTTGCACCTTACGGAAACCCTGATTCCAAAGATGTAGAAAAATACATAAAAATAATAAAAGAGAAATTAATTGATATAAAAGAAGACGGTTCAATTCGGCTGAACCAAAAATATTTCAGTTATGCGACCGGGTTGAGAATGGTAAATGACAAAGTATGGAAACGATTATTTGGGTTTGGAAGACGCCTTCCTGAAGCACAAATAGAACAGCACCATTGCGACCTTGCGCTTGCCATACAAAAAGTTACGGATGAGATTGTCATACAAATGGCAAAAGAAGCGAAAAAATTAACAGGTGCAAAACATCTCTGCATGGCAGGCGGAGTTGCCTTAAATTGCGTGGCAAACGGAAACCTGTTGCGGAGCAAAATCTTTAACGATATATTTATACAGCCTGCGGCAGGCGATGCGGGTGGGGCATTAGGCGCAGCTTTATCGGCATATTATATTTATTTTGACAAAAAACGAGAACTTCCCGGCAAGTTGGATGGAATGCAAGGAGCTTACCTTGGACCTGAATTCTCTCAACTTGACATTGAATTAGTATCAAAAAGATACAAAGCAGTATACCGGAAATTTGATAACTTTGATAAATTAGCGAAAGAAGTTGCGGACTTGATTGACAAAGGAAATGCGATTGGATGGTTCCAGGGGAGAATGGAATTCGGACCGCGCGCGCTTGGCAATCGCAGTATTTTAGGAGATGCCCGTAATTCTCAAATGCAAAAAAAGTTAAACCTGAAAATAAAATACCGTGAAGGGTTCAGGCCGTTTGCGCCTTCGGTTCTCGCAGAGGAGTCTAAAAAGTTTTTTGAACTGAACGTTCATTCTCCTTATATGCTTTTAGTAGCAAATGTGAAAAAAGAACATAGAAAAAAGTTACCCAAAAATTATAATGCTTTGCCTTTAATGAAAAGGTTATACACTTTGCGTTCGGATGTCCCCGCAATCACACATATTGATTTTTCGGCGCGAATCCAAACCGTGCATAAAGAAACAAACGAAAGATACTGGAAACTTATAAAGAAATTCAAAGAAAAAACAGGCTACGGGATTATAGTTAACACGAGTTTTAACGTAAGGGGTGAACCGATTGTATGTTCTCCGGAAGACGCTTATAAGTGCTTTATGCGGACTGAAATGGATTACCTGGTGATGGGTGATTACTTATACAAAAAGACCGAACAATCGTCCGCCTCAGGCGGAAAGGAAGACAAAGACTGGAAAGAAAAATTCAAACCGGATTAGGGATGAAAAAATTATTTAACTTCCTCCTGTTTACAACCATTGTAATTATTGCATATTTCCTTACGATTTTTATTGAAAGCCGATTAACGGAAAGAACTTTATTTGGCATAATAATAATCTTCTTCAGGGCGCTTATATTAACATTCTGGGGTTTGGGAATCACTTATAAAAGGCTCTGGAATAAAAATATTTTAACGAGAAAAAAATCTCTGGCTATCTGGGGGTTACTCGTAATTATTTTTTTTATATTTATCAATACCTCTTTATTAGTATTCGCAATGACAAATAAATTATACCATTACGCAAAGAAACCATCTTCCGGATGGGAAGGAAAATTATGGCAATCGGACAAAAAACTGGGATTCAGGTCAGTGCCGAATGCAACAGGATTTGAGACTTTTCCGATAGGGGGAAATGTATCAATACGTTTTGATAAAAATGGATTTAGGGTCCCGGTTTCTTACGATGATACTACGGAAATGAAAAGACCGTTATTTTTATTTCTGGGATGTTCGTTTACTTTTGGCGCAGCATGTTTAGCAGAAGAAAGTTTCCCGTATCTGGTTTCAGGGGCAACAAAAGGCTATTCAATAAATGCGGGTTTGTGCGGAGGCGGGCTTGCCCAGATATTATTGCTATCGAAAGACTTAATGCCTCTTTATAAACCTGATTTTGTAGTAGTTCAATATTCGCCGTGGTTAGTTCAAAGGGCAACAAGTATGAGAGTCCCGTCTTTTTGGATTGCAAATATACCTGTGCCTTATGTTTCCAGAACAAAAGGCGGGAAAGATATAATAAGCCCGCGGGCCTTTAATTCAAAGACTTTTGATGTAAATATAGATAAATTCAAGAAAACAAAAAAAGGTATAAAAGATTATACTTGCTTTTTATTTGAAATAGGAATACCATTATACTTATATAATGGGTACTATACAGTTATAACAATACTGAAAAAAACGTTCGGAATAATCCCAAAGCCGAACAAAGACTTAAAAGACGTTGAGCAATTTGTATATGAAAACATTTATGAAGTTTGCAAACAAAATAACAGCAAAATGATTATTCTTAATTTGGGAGACATTCAATATACCCAAAATTCGCATAAGTTAATATTTCCCGATAGTAATGTTATTTTTGCGGAAGCCGATTCTCTTTTACTTCGCGGGTTAACCTCTCCTGACGATTACGACAAAGAATATAAACACTGGTATTTCAATGGCAAGAGTTCTTTTTTGAAAGACCCGCATCCCAACCAAAAAGCGCATAAAATAATAGCAGAAGCTACACTCAATTCAATCACCGCCAAAGCAAGTCAACGCCCCCTGGCGGACTCCGCAAAAGGCGGAGACGTTCAATGAAAGGAAGGTAACTATGGATTTTTTAAAAGATTTATGGAATTTCTTAAAGGAAAGAAAAAAATGGTGGCTTTTACCGGTTATTATCATATTATTACTTATTGGCATTTTAATTGTAATAGGCGGAAGCAGCGCAGTAGCTCCGTTTATTTATACTTTATTTTAAGATTTGATTCCATAGCTTATGAAACGAGAAAAAAATTTAGAAACAATACTCGTAATATCAACGGGGTTAATAGTAATTTATTCGTTTACCCACGTAAGGTTACTTCTTATAATAGCTTTATTATTGAATATAATTGGGATGTGTTCGAATTTCCTTGCCAGCAAAATAAGTTGGTTATGGTTTAAAATAGCGGAACTGTTAGGGTTTGTCACCTCAAAAATCTTGTTATCTATTGTATTTTTTGTTCTTCTTTTCCCGATTTCGTTATTATACAGGTTATTTAATAGAAACAATGCTATACAATTAAAGAAAACTCGCAAAACTTACTATTTTACAAGAAACCATAAATACACTCCGAAAGATTTGGAAAATGTCTGGTAAAAGGAGCGATATCTTCCACCGTTCTATAATTTCGTCTTTATGATAATCCCAATAATAGTTTTGGTTGTCGTTTTTCTGTCAATTGCAATAAGACAGGTTGGAAATATCCGACTTCCTATATGGTTGGTAATGCTATCCGGGGCAGTTATTGTATTATTAACAGGACAGATTTCCCCGGCAAATGCGTTAAAATCAATAAATATAGATGTTATACTTTTTCTATTCGGTATGTTTGTCGTAGGACAAGCACTTGAAGAAAGCGGATATTTAGCTCATCTTTCTTATAAATTATTCAGCAAAACAAAATCCGTAGATACGTTGATTTTATCTATTTTATTTGGTATGGGAATACTTTCAGCATTTTTAATGAATGACACTTTAGCTATTATAGGAACACCGGTTGTCTTATTGCTCGCGAAAAAGCATAAAATTAACCCAAAATTGTTATTATTATCCCTTGCCTTTGCGGTTACGATTGGAAGCGTTATGAGTCCCATTGGAAACCCGCAAAATCTTTTAATCGCCATTAACGGGAACATAACAAATTCTTTTATTGTCTTTTTGAAATACCTGTTTTTACCAACGATTATAAACCTTTTTTTAGCATTTATTCTGTTAAAAATATTTTATAAAACTTATTTAAACAAAACTCCATTAACTCATTTTCTGGAACCGATAGAAGATTTGAAGCTATCAAACCTGTGTAAAATTTCATTATCTATAATTATACTTTTAGTTATTTTCAAGATTCTAACCATTATCCTGAATCTTAGTTTTGATTTCAAACTAACTTATATTGCGTTGATTTCTATGCTTCCTATATTGATATTTAGTGAAAAAAGAATTAAAGTGCTAAAACAAATTGACTGGCATACTCTTGTTTTTTTTGCATCTATGTTCATTTTAATGCAAAGCGTATGGAATAGCGGATTTTTCCAGAGAATTATAACCAAATCGCACATTAACATTTTATCAACGGATATGGTTTTAACGGTAAGCGTATTATTGAGTCAGTTGATTTCCAACGTTCCGCTTGTTGCTCTTTACCTGCCTATGCTTGCAGATACGGGAGCTACAACAAAAATGTTGATGGCATTGGCTGCGGGGAGTACAATTGCAGGTAATTTATTCATACTTGGAGCCGCAAGTAATGTGATAATAATTCAAAACGCAGAAAAGAAGTATAGGGAGACATTGACTTTTTGGGAATTTGCAAGAATCGGAATTCCATTGACAGGAATTAATATTCTTGTTTACTGGCTGTTTTTAAGGTAAAAATATAAGTCTAAAATAATAATTGGCATTTATTTTCTTTCAGCCATTTTCTATGGATTTTATAATCGGGGAATATTGTTTCCACTTTCAGCCAAAAACGTTTTGAATGATTTTTCTCCGTTATATGAGCAACCTCGTGGACGACCACATAATCAAGCACTCCCGGTGGAGCCATAATCAGGCGCCAATTAAAATTCAGGCTGTTTTTACTTCCGCAGGACCCCCATCTGCTTCCGGCATCCGTTATCCTGACTTTATTGTATTTTAATCCTGTTTGGGAACAATAAAAATCAACACGTTCGGTTATTTTTTGTTTCGCTTGTTCTTTATACCACAGCATAAAAAGCTCTTTTGCCTTATCAAGATGGGTTCGTGAAAGAAAAAACGTACCTGTAGAGCTTTCAAAAGACAACGGCAATAAGGGCAATTTTGAATTATCTACAATCTGTAGTTTATAAGTATTGCCTAAATATAAAAAACTTTCGCCGGATATAAATTCTTTTTGTTTTGTTAATTGTTTTTGTCGAAGCATAAACTCTTGTTTTTTGGAAATCCACAATCTTTTTTTATATACTAATTTATTAATATACCTTTCGCTAACTCTTAGCGGAGCACGAACAATTAAACTCGAATCACTATTTATTTGCAGTTCGATTGTCCTTCTCCTCGAGCGAATGATTTTTGATATTTGAATTTCCATAGGTTTTGTTATGCCAAACCACTACTTAATTATCCATAATTAAGTTATAAATTAAGTTGAGAAGGGATAGCAGCGATAAATGCTTTTTCTCCCTCTAAAATTGCTTCTTTTGCACGAAAGAACTCAAGCGGGGCAACAAACTCAACGGACGGAGTAATTAAAAAATCCGGTTTGTGTTTTGCCAACTGAAAATTGGCAATCTCATATTCGGTAACGGATATTGTTTGAAGTAATACGTGAAATATGCTGGGTGTAGAAGTTTTCTTTTTCACAAAATTGCTGAACTGAGCAACCGGTTTTAAAGATGCGGCAAAATTGCCTAAACGGGTATTTATTATTTGAGAGTTGCTTTTTTTTGCCGGAGTTTTTTTTGTTTGGTCATTCATTCTAATGTAGCTCTGCATACTCTTTTGGGGAGCCGAAAGAACATTTACTGCAATTACAATATCCGCACCCATTTTAAGAACGGCGCTCACAGGGACAGGGTTTACAAGCCCGCCATCTACCAAAAGTTTGTCATTGTATTCGACAGGGGTAAATATTCCGGGAATAGAGATACTTGCCCTGAGCGCGTTAAGCAGAGAACCTTTTGTGATTACAATTTCTTCTCCCGTAACAATATTAGAAGAGATTGCAGCAAATGGAATACGAAGGTCTTCAATGTTTTGCCTGCCAATCATAGATTCAATAAATTTAATTACTCTTTGCCCGTCAATTAATCCGGAATATGACATCGTTGGGGTAAAAAGATTAAGTGTTTTTTTTATATCTATATTTAGAGCTATCTCTTCTATTTCCTTACCGCTGAGTCCCGAAGCATACATTGCGCCTATAAGCGCCCCTATGCTTGTTCCTGCAATAAAATCTATGGGGATTTTTTATTTATCAATCGCCTTGAGTACCCCAATATGGGCAAGCCCTTTCGCAACGCCGGAACCAAGGACGAGACCTACTTTTTTCATAGTATAGAAATGTAAGGCGGAGAGAGGGGAAAGTCAAGGGGAAAAAGTAGGCAGTAGAAAGCAGGTAGCAGATAGGAAAAAACCGAGTATAAAGAATGAAAAAAGTGGAGAGAGTTTAGAGTAAAGATTTAAGAGTAGAGAGGAGAGAGGAGAGAGGAGAGAGGAGAGAGGAGAGAAAACGAAGCATTGAAGAATAACAGAAATACAAAAAAAACAGATTAAAACAAAATAAAGTTATTAAATAAAGTGCAACCTATGTGTCCGGGCACACACGGGTACAAAAAACAGGCAACAAAAATTCTCTCGCAAAGGCGCAAAGAACGCAAAGAAGAAAAAAGTGGAGATTTATATACTTTACCTAAAGTAAACAAGTCCTACAAAACATAAGGAATTGTATCAAAGTCAGGACGGGATCTACGATTTTCACCATACCTAAGGTAGGCAGGAATGACAAACAAGGGGGACACACTAAACAGTTAATTGACAATAGTTTTAATTTATATTGTTTTATCCTCTTGACATAAGAGTTTTTATGTATTAATGTCCTTGACTATAAGGGGGAATAATGGAAGAAATATTAAAAAAGAAGTTGAGTGAAAAGGATTACGCTAAAATTGAAAAGATAGGTAATCCGGAAGTTGATAAATTTATCACAAAATACATAGAGCTTTGCAATCCTGATTCGGTTTTTGTGTGTACAGATTCGAAAGAAGACATAAAATATATCAGGGATGCTGCTGTAAAAAACGGGGAAGAACACAAAATGGCAATAGATGGACATACTTACCATTTTGACAATTACCTTGACCAGGCAAGAGATAAAGCACATACTGCTATTCTTGTTCCGAAAGGCGTTGTTCTGGGTGAATCAATAGACACAAAAGACAGAGACGAGGGTTTGAAAGACGTGCTGGAAATCCTTAAAAACAGTATGAAAGGGCACGAGATGTATGTCAGGTTCTTCTGCCTGGGGCCAACGAAATCCAAATTCTCAATACCTGCGCTCCAGCTTACGGACTCGGCTTTTGTAGCGCACAATGAAGACCTTTTATACAGACAGGGTTATGAAGAATTTGTAAGACAGGGCAAGAATGCAAAAATCTTCAAATTCATACATTCACAGGGCGAATTAGACGAAAGAAAGACCTGTAAAAATCTTGATAAACGAAGAATATACATTGATACGGAAGAAAATACAGTTTACAGCACCAATACGCAGTACGGCGGGAACTCAATCGGTTTAAAGAAACTTGCAATGAGACTTGCAATTAAACAGGGGTCCAAAGAAGGCTGGCTTACGGAACATATGCTTCTTATGGGAGTTCACGGACCAAAAGGCAGAGTCACTTATTTTACGGGCGCTTTTCCATCGTTATGCGGAAAGACTTCTACTGCAATGCTTGATGGCGAAACTATCGTTGGCGACGACATATCTTATCTTAAGAAAATCAACGGCGAAATCATAGGCGTAAACGTAGAAAGAGGTATGTTTGGTATAATACAGGGAATAAATTCAAAAGACGACCCGATACAATGGAAAGCTTTGAATAATCCGCGTGAAGTGATATTATCAAACGTATTAATTACGGAAGATAAAAAAGCTCACTGGATAGGCAAAAACGGTGATGTCCCTGCAAAGGGAATAAATCATTCAGGAGAATGGTTTGTCGGCAAAAAAGATGCAAAAGGCAAAGAAATCAAATGTTCACATCCGAATGCAAGATTTACAATGAGTCTTGACACGTTGGAAAATTGTGACAAAAACATACACAGTCCGGAAGGATTGGCTGTCGGCGGAATAGTCTATGGTGGAAGAGATTCGGATACTTGCGTGCCGGTAGAAGAATCATTGGATTGGGCTCACGGAATAGTAATGAAAGGCGCTGCGCTTGAGTCGGAAACTACTGCAGCTACACTCGGTCAGGAAGGTGTCAGGGAATTTAACCCGATGTCCAATCTTGACTTTTTACCCATTCCCATAGGACAATACATACAGAACAACATAAATTTTGCAAAAGATTTGAAAAAAGTTCCGCCCATTTTCGGAGTAAATTATTTTCTCGTAGACAAAGAAACGGGAAAATTCCTAAACGAAAAGACGGATAAGAAAGTATGGTATAAATGGATGGAATTACGCGCAAACAAAGACGTTGAAGTCATAGAAACGCCCACAGGGAAAATACCAAAATACGAAGATTTGAAACCATTGTTCAAGAGCGTATTAGGTAAAGATTATTCCCAGGAAGCTTACAACAAGCAATTTATGACAAGAGTAAAAGAGAGTCTATCCAAGATCGACAGGATTAAGAAGATTTACGAAACGAAGGTAACGGATACACCCAAAGTGTTATTGGAAGTATTAGAAGCACAGAGAAAGAGATTGCTTGAAGCACAGGCAAAACATGGCGACTACATACTGCCGGAGAAGTTTGTAGCCGGTGGAAGTTGCGGTTGTTCTTGCTGCGGCGGGAAATAAAAGATTAAGTGATATTTATTTTTTAGAGGCAGGTAGAAAAATTCTACCTGCCTCTTGTTATTTTAAAATATAGGAATGAAAATTATATTTTCGCCTGAGTGTATTAAATACAACAGTTCCGGGCATCCGGAATCTCCCGAAAGAGTTAAGAATACATATGAATATTTAAAAAATATGAAGAGCGAACAACCGTTCGCCCCTACAAATATGTATTGCAAACATATTCAATTTGTCGAGCCTGAATCTGCAAGTGATAAAGATATATTACTTGTACACAGCCAGGGGTTATTAAATGCAGTCAAGACGGGTAGTTTTTTTGATATGGATACGCCTGCTCTTCCAAATATATTTGACTACGCAAAATTATCTGCAGGCGCAGCGATAAAAGCCGCAGAATTTGCAATTCAGGGAGAAACGGCATTTTCATTAATGAGACCGCCGGGGCATCACGCAGGAAAAAACAGCGTTGCCGGATTTTGTTATTTCAATAATATTGCAATTGCTATAAAGAAAATAAATGCTCCCCGAAGTGCCATACTTGACATTGATTGTCATCACGGAAATGGGACAGAAGAAATATTTCTCGGGGATAAAAAAGTTTTATACGTGTCCTTACATCAAAGTCCGCTTTACCCGGGGACAGGTTTATTATCACAGGATAATTGCATAAATTATCCTTTATCTGCGGGCACAGATGAAAAAGAATATTTAAGCACATTAGAAAAAGCAATTATACAAATAAAGGAGTTTGCTCCTGAAACAGTTGGGGTTTCCGCAGGATTTGATACGTATAAAGGCGACCCGATTACTAATTTGAACCTCGAAATCGGGAGTTACGAAAAGATAGGAGCTCTTATTCGTGGATTAGATATGCCGTGTTTTGGGATATTAGAAGGTGGATACAGCACAGATATGGCGCAATGTGTTTATAGTTTTTTGAAAGGATTGGAATAAAAAAACAGTAAGGAGAGAACAGAAAAATTAACCACCCCGCCATAGCGGGGTAAACTCCGAACACGGAGAACAAAAGACGATTCAGGGTTAAAAAAACAACAGATGACAGAATGGAGATAGAAGTCCAACAGAATTGGAGAAGATATGCTCAGAACAAGTTAGGCCGCCTGCTCTAAAAGTCTGCTATAACGCGTTCCTTCGTCACGAAGTCTGACTAATCCTTTTCGTATCCTTAACTTATTCCTTAAGTTTTGTCCAACAGAACTGGACAAAACTGGATAAGATAGACTAACGTTCCTTCGTCACGAAGTCTGACTAATCCTTTTCGTATCCTTAACTTATTCCTTAAGTTTTGTCCAACAGAACTGGACAAAACTGGATAAGATAGACTAACGTTCCTTCGTCACGAAGTCTGACTA
>JAQTXJ010000004.1:60310-60385 GCA_028688815.1 bacterium
ATCCTTTTCGTATCCTTAACTTATTCCTTAAGTTTTGTCCAACAGAACCGGACAAAACTGGATAAGATAGACTAA
>JAQTXJ010000146.1 GCA_028688815.1 bacterium
GGAGGTTCCAGTGGTGGAGCGGTTTTATTATTCGCAAAATACCTGCAAGGCACAGGAACAATCAATGCGACCGGTGGAAATGGCGGTTCTTCCAGCTGTAAAGCAGGCGGTGGAGCAGGTGGACGGGCAATATTCTACACAGACAGTCCGGATAGTACATATTCAATTTCAGTGTCGGTGGCAGGAGGAGATTCCGGAGGGACAGGCGCAACACCGGGAGGAATTGGAACATTTGTACGGACTGTGCTTCCACAGAGTTTTACGCCTGTATCGTATACAAATAAAACAGGATTACCTTTTGTGTTTAAGATGTTCCAGAATTATCCGAATCCGTTTAGGAATAAGACGACTATAAAGTATCAGATACCTGTAACGAGTAAAGTATCGCTAATGATTTATGATTTAACGGGAAGGTGTGTAAAGGCGTTAGTAAATGAAGAACAGATACCGGGATATTACAAAGCAGAACTGAACTCGAAAGACTATCCGACGGGAATATACTTTGCGAAGTTCAAAGCTGGCGACTATAAGGAGACAAAGAAACTCATATTGATGAAGTAAGAAGATAACAAACAGAAAGCCCTTCTGCTAAACACAGGGGGGCTTTTTTATATGATGTAATTTTTGTTTTGAAAGTGGCACAAATATGTCACAAGTGGGGTTATTGAGAAAACCTGAAAGTCCGAAAATACCAGTAGAATTAATAGCCGGCGAAAGGAATCGAACCTTCGACCTGCGGTTTACGAAACCGCTGCTCTACCACTGAGCCACGCCGGCATAGATAAACCAAAAATATTAAATATCAAATATTTCCCGCAACGGACTCGGGATTATAGTAGTAATATTTCTAAAGGCTTCTTATGAAAAATGCCAAGGGGCGGAATCGGACCGCCGACACCTAGATTTTCAGTCTAGTGCTCTACCGACTGAGCTACCTTGGCATAACCATAGTAAACTGTCAATTTAGTTTAATATAGTGTTTATGTCAAGAAAATATTGTTTTAGTAGTAGATAGAAGGACGGGAACAGGTAACAAAATTAAACCACAAGATTCCACACGATTACACAAGATTAACACAAGGGAAAAAGAGCAGAAAGATTAAAAAATAGAAACCACAAGATTAAAATAGATTTACACAAGATTAAATAGCGGAAAGTTTCACCGCAAAATATTGTTTTAGCGGTATATAAAGGGAAGGGAAAAGATAAGAATAGTAATTGATGGTAATTAGTAGTAATGGATAGTAATTTATTGCAACAGAAAAATAAAAAAGCTACTAAAGAAAAGGATAACCAGTAAAGGGGGAAGAGTTTTTATAAAATAATTGACAATATGAATTTTAATTAGATATAGTAAAGCTATAATGAAAGGATTTCTTGTTGCTGCTGCATTGGGAGGAATAACTTTTTTATCCCTTAATGTGTTCCCGTATTTCCCAAAGTGGTGGAGTTTCTGTTTTGGTTTGATAATTTGCCTGATAGGATGGAAGTTTGTCAGGTTTGCCATAGTCCTTGCCATAAGTACTATTAGCATAACAATCGCATATCATTCTATAGAACTTTTCTTATGCTATATAGTTGTTGCTCTCTTTTTCTTAATAGTAACGATTTGGTTTTCTGATTTCCCGGAAATGTTTTTATTAGTGGCGGGAACATCATTTTTAGCTACTTCTGTTTCACTTAAAACTCATATTCCCCTTGAATTTTTAATCGTAATACTTGCACCCCTGCTGTTGAAAAACAAGGGACCGGTGATAGCCGGAGTTGCATGCTTTTGGTGCTGTATTCTGGGGATAATTACACAGCAAGAGATTATGGGATACGTAGTTGTCGGGGCGCCTGTTTATAAATTCTATTCCTTAAAGGAAGTGCCTCTCCTATTCTATAATTTCAGCTGGTTTCAAGCTAAAGCGAATATTTTCTTCGTAGATGATTTTTATAAAATAATAACAAATTTGGGAAAGTTTCTTTTATCTCAACCACTGATAATTTTTCAGGCAATTATCTGGGGAATGATAAGCTATTATATAGAATTATTTATCAGGGAAAAGAAATGGTGGCTTGATTTAATAGGTGTAGTGTCGGGAGCAGGATTAGTTATTTTATTGGACTTAATAGTAATAATGATTTACCCGGGAAAAATAAATTTTGATTTAAGTACATTCTTATACGTAGGTGTGCCAATAATATTAGTGATTTTAACCCTATGGAAACTAATGAATTGGATGGCGGGTCGTGAAGTTCCTTCAACAGAATATGCTGGGGAAGAAGTTGTCTTTAGTGATAACGTAATTCCGGAATCTGCTGCAGGAGGAAAAAATATAAGCGTTGATAAGTTATCCCTGGAAGAGTCTTTAAAAATGCAAAATGTTTTGAGTGAGCATATACAAAAGAAGTTTATACACGAAGTAACGGCTATGGATATAGATATTGTAGAAAGTACAGCATTGAAACAAAATGAATTACACGAAAATATTATTTTTTCTTTTACGGAATTCTGGAAATTTGCGGACATTATTATCCAGAATAACCATGGGAGACTTTTAAGCCGGGCAGGTGACGAAGCAATGTACTTGTTTGAAGATGTAAACAAATCGGTTTCTGGTGCTCAGCAATTATTAGATGGTCTGGATAAGTTCAATAAAACAACAAATCTTCTGAAATTGCCATTTAACGTTCGCTTGGGTTTGAATACGGGGAAAATTGTTGAAGACCAGCAAAAAGGCGGTAATGTAGTATTTAGTAAAATAACCGATATTGCCGGACACTTGCAGAAAATGGCACTTCCTGGCGAGATACTTATTTCCGGGCACACCTATGATAAGCTGCAAAATAAAAAAGAATTTAAATCAGGTAAATACTCCCAGAGAGATAAGATAGAAGTGTATACGTTAAAAGAAAAAAGTGTGGAAATAGATATAAAGAAGTAGACAGTAGGTAGTGAACAGCGGGTAGGTAAAAGATAAGAAAGAACAGAATATCTTGCGCTAAGGCGTTAAGGCGCAAAGCCTCAAAGAAAAGAAAACTCAGGAGAGGAAATAATCTTTTTTAATAAACTGTATGAAAGTTTCGATTATATTGTTTTTTACGCTGTTTCTCAGGAATACAATATAAAAGTGACGCACGATATCAAGGTTTTCAACGGCAATTGTTTTTAGTGACTTATCCCTGATTGCCCATTC
>JAQTXJ010000069.1 GCA_028688815.1 bacterium
AAGGAACGGTTTATATTTTTAAAAACGATGGCAATATGAACTTTACAAGCACCAAACTCGCCAAAGCCGATACCACATGGAGAACGAATCTTGCAGACTTCAACAACGACGGATTTCTTGATATCCAGACATCTGCGTATAATGCCAAAAGCGTAAGGGTATACTTAAATGACAGGGCAGGAAACTTCAATCTTGCTTTCAGGTATGGCAACGGCAAACAACTTGACGGGAGTTGGCCCAATGATGTAAACGCGGATGGATTTATGGATATAAGCGTCAGCGCCCAGAGCGGGGATTTTTTCTGGTTGGAGAACAACGGTCTGGGGAACAATTTTATCTTTCATCCTATCACGAGCGGAACAACAAAATACGGGGATGGTGGAATGGCAGTAGATATCGATATGAGTGACAAGGTAGATATAATTGGAGGCTATCATGCGATTGGGTGGTTTGAGCAAAATGCCACCGGGGGGTTCAAGGAGCATTTTTTGGGGAATGCAACGGATTGTCACTGGGTATACGGGTGTAATATGGGAAAAGGCCCTTGTGGTGAAGTATCTGATATTGCTATGGATATCCTTTATACGGACAAGGGCAAGTTTGCATTCTGGAAGAACCTGATGATAAAGGGTTACGAGGACCACGCATGGCTTGAATCGTCAATACTTGACGTTTCCAAAAAG
Organism: bacterium; assembly: GCA_028688815.1. Classification (GTDB taxonomy): domain Bacteria; phylum Hydrothermota; class UBA3073; order JACQXS01; family JAQTXJ01; genus JAQTXJ01. The sequence continues at coordinate 684 of JAQTXJ010000069.1, forward strand.
GTCGCTTGGCTTAGATTCGGTTGGCATGATTGCGTGCCTGACGGTTATAGTATGACATACAGGGTTAGATGCGGATTAACTATAGCAGATGTTGAATCGTCCAGTTGGAGCGCACCAATGAGTTATTCCGGCGATAGCCTGAAAGGGATACTTCCTGCGGGGAGATACTTTCAATATCGCGTGGAGATGGACGATTGGTTCGGAAATGCCGGAGGAGTGGCAATTGTAGATACAATATGGGTTGAATACGAAGAACCTCCTACCGGGATAACGGAAGCCGAAGAGAAAAAAGAGCTATCCTGTTCTTATAATATAGCCGAAAAGCAGATAATCTATACACTTGCAAAAGAAAGTAATGTTTGCTTTAGAATATACGACATAACCGGAAGAGTTGTAAGTGTGATAGATGCGGGAAACAAAAATGCAGGCAATCATACGCTTGAATTTAATTTTCCATCCGGGATTTACCTTGTAAAACTCATATGCAATATCGGGACTGCAACTACAAAATGTGTTGTTATGGAGTAAGAGTTTTTGATAAGTCAAAAGCCCTTCGGAAGATTTCCGAAGGGCTTCTTTTTATTTCTATCTACCTTCGTATTTACCACAAAATATGAACTTAAAAAGCAAAGAGAAGAATGACAACAGAATGGCATACTGTACCCCATTAAGAAAATGGTTAAAAAAGAGAATAAGTCGAATAGGACAGCTAGGGCATATAAGTCAAGGGAAAGGGGAAGAAGAAAAGGTTGAGTTAGTGTAGAGGGTTTAGGTGGTAACAGAAAAGAGAGAGATTCTTTACTACGTTCAGAATGACAGTTTAAAAAGTATTATTTAGTTTTAAGAATAATATCGGGGAAGACAGACACTTTTTGTCTGGGGACCCAGGCGGAAACGGTGTCGGGAATGTAACCTTCTTTTCGCGCGACAATATAATACAGAGTGGAATCTGTTTTTCTGTTTCCTGCCCATAGACCTAACTTATACGCTCCGTCGGAGTTGGTGCGTTTCTTGCTTCTTATTAGCGTATCCTTTGAGACTCTTCCTATGGAAAAACAGGAGATAAAAACGCTGTCCAGAGGTTGATGAGCTTGGTTATAAACTTTGCCCTCTCCCTCACCGAGGTAAGGATAATATATCGTATCCAGCAAAGCTATAATATGATTGTTGTCCCATTTTTCCCTTGGAGTATGCGGCATACCTATCCAATACCCTGCAAAAAGGATTATACCGTTAATATCGCCATCATCATACCTATCAAAAAGATGAGTATACATATACCTGACGCTTTGCGGGCTTTGCCAGCCGTAGTCGTTATTTATGAGATAAATTCCACAGGTAATTTCTTTGCCGGGATATTTCGAGCGGTATTTGTCTATGGCTTTGTCTATATATTCATAATAAGCATTCTGGTTGTATATCCATAAGTTAAACCCATCCACATAACGAACATATTCGGACGCAATTCCAAACCTGCCGGGATATAAAACAGTAAAAAATTTGAGTTCGGGAGTAGTCTCGGGCGTATCGTGATGAACTACGCCGGCGGAATCTATGTATTTTCCTTTTAAGGCGTCGTGGATATCGTGAACGCTTGCCGTATCAAAACCACCCCTGTCGGAAAAATCGTCAATATCTATGCCGTATATCTGACCGTATATCTTTGATAATCTTGACATTCTTGCGGCTCCTTGAGTAATCCCTGGGGGCCAATTAGGAGCGAAAAGCTGTGTATCCGAAGCTAAATTAACGACACCACCCATATACGGGGGTCTTATAATCGCCGTATATCTTTCTATGTTCCATTTTTCACAGGTATTAGTGAGCCATTCCTTAAAAGATAATCCCCCTTCCGAAGGTATATTCATAAACAAATACTCGCCAAACTTGAAAGCATCCTGAAAAGGAGTTTTTTCAGGAACACCCGGGGCGCTGAAAACGGAGTCATCGTATACACCCCATAACCCGAGAGGACCGACAATCCTGTGTAAAGTATCGGGAGTGTTTATAAAAAAACTTAAAATTAAGAGTAGGTTCATTTCCTTAAATCAATATAAAAAATTATGTATAATAAAAAATTGGGATTGTCAATATTTAATATTAGGAGAAAAACCAATAACAACATTAAACCACGAGATTTCACAGATTAGCACACGATAAAAAAAACAAAAACAAAAGTTAAGATTATCCGCGAATAAGCGCGAATTAACACGAAAACAAAAAAGAACATTAACCACAAGATTCTCGCACGATTTGCACAGAAACAGAAAAAAAAGAGAAACAAGACAGGATTAACAGGATTATTAAAGATTAAAAGAAAAACGGGAGGTTTTTTATTGACACTTGTGTTTTAACTCATATATTGTCTTTTTTGAAAAAAGGGAGGGAAAGATGAAATTGTGTTTACACAAAATCGATAATAAAGAGTTGAGTGGGTTAAGTAAGGTAAGTAGGTTAAGTAAGGTGGGATTGGCACTATTATTATCAGTATTTGCCATAACTTCGGCACAAGCAACAGAAAAAGTCGTCGCCAAAACAGAGGTGAAAGAACTAACAAAAGAACAGGTATACTCCACGCTGAAAGCCGCTCACGACTGGTATACAATGGAAAATTATGTAACATCCGCGAAATACTTTGATGATGCGGCTAAATACATAAAAGATAATCCAAGCGAATTATACGATGCAATGTGTTCATACTCACTGGCAGGACAAAAAGAAAAAGCTATTGAAACATTTAAAAGCGTTATAGGAACAGGTTGGGATAATTATGACCATATCAGCAAAGATACCGATTTAAACAATATACGTGAAGAACCTAAGTTTAAGGCGCTTATGGATACACTCCTTAATAAAATAAAAGTTTCCGAAAAGAAACGCTCTTTCTGGAGAAATCCCGGCGAAAAAACAAAAATCGGGGGAAAAGAGTTTGAAGTTGTCGGCGTTCCCGGCGATACGGTCCCGATGACGGCAGCTCGTGTGCTTAATTTACAGGTATTCAATGATGAAATTTATTTGGGTTACGGGGATGGAGTAAATAATATGGGACCTGTTGCGGTTATGTCATTCCGCCCCGATAAAGGGGAATGGAACTATCATTTTATGGCACAGGAACACGCGATAGTAAACTTCCGTCAAATCGGCGATGAACTATATATTATGGGAGGGAAACCATACGAAGGTTTTACAAGCAGAAATTTTAACCGTAATTTTGACTTCGGAAGTATTTTCAGGTTGTTTAAGAACGGGAGTTTTGTCAAATATCACAGCATTCCAAGAACTTTGAACGTACAGGATGTTGCAAAATTAAATGATAAATTCTTCTGCACCGCAGGAACAGCAAATGAAGACTGGTCGCAAAATTTAGGATGTATCTATGAAAGCAACGACAACTGCGCAAGCTGGAAGCCGGTGTACAACTTAGAACCACTCAAAGACAAAACAGTCCGCGCAAGTTCTATGAAGGAATTCAACGGCAAGGTATATGCTTTCGGATTTTCATTTTTTCTTCCTAAGTTTGGGGAACAGGTATTCGTGCCCGATGCTTTTGGAGAAAAAGAAGCAATGGTGTATGACGGGAAAAACTGGTCAAAAGAAAACATAATTACCGAACCGGGCGTGATAATGGTTGCGGGAGCGGACGTCTTCAATAACCAGCTTATACTTAATGTCGGGTTTTATGATATCCCGCCACAGAGAATTTCAAAATTATATGCGTATAACGGGAAAGGAAAAGCAGTAAAAGTGTTCGACGGCGAAGAGTTGATGATTGACGATATGTTCATAGCAGACGGGACTCTTTATCTTTTACTGAATAAGGAAGAAAACCGGGCGATAGTAAGCACTAAGGATTTAAAAGACTTCAAAACTATTTTGGAATTTCCGAAAGAAGTAGGAGTATCGTGTCTTGCGGTACATAAGGGGTATATTTATCTGGGAACACCAAGGGGAAGCGTATTGAGGGCGAAGATGTGAGTTCTTTTCACCGCAGAGACGCAGAGAAGGACTTAGGTGTCGAATCCGGGACGTTTGAAAGTAATGTGGCCGGGGAATTCTTCGTTAATACCTTTCTTCAAATTCTCGATTTTAGCCAAAAGCGTTAGAGAATCATCCTGAAGGTCTTTATTCCAGTTATAGATTGTTTTTAACGCTTCCATTGACTTAATAACTCCAATATATGCAATTTTTGCACTTGCATCCGCATCAGTTTGGGAAAATTCATCGGCTTCCATCTTACCCTGCAATGCTCTGTGAATCTTAACTGAAATAAGAGCTTGATACCACGATATAACATCATAGCTCGAAACAATTTGTCGGAGCGTTCCTATGTCATTCTCGGCTGAAGGGATAATTTCAGCCCTTTCAATAAGGTCAACTCCCTCTTCCTGTATTATCTTTCTTAGCTTTTCGAGAAAACTATGCGCCAGCTTTAGATATGTCTTAGCGGTTTGCATAAGGGGATGAGCGGATGGGTCGTGTTCTTCAAATTCCTCTTTTGGTAATGCATCAATGTCAATTCCATGCTTTTTCGCGCCTTTACGGAGCAGTTTCAATGTTTCGCTAAAACTTTCCTTTATGTCTTGCATCACAACATTCAAATCATTAGGGTTCTCGCCTTTTTCTTTGTGTTTGGCAAGTTGTTTTTGTTCTTTCGCATAAAGGAAACATTTCTTTGTTAGGGGGCATTTCTCACACCATTTATCACAGTAATTGTATATTCCTTAGATGTATTTATCTTGTGACATATGTATCCTTATAAAACCCTAATCGGGAAACATAAAGAATAGGCATTTTTACTATTTCGTAAGCACGATTTTTTTAACAGCAGTAAATTCTCCGGCTTTCAGCTTATAGAAATAAATACCTGAAGATAAGTTTTTGTTATCTAATTTTATTTTTTTGCATCCCGGAGTCTGATATTCGTTTACCAGAGTAATTAGTTTTTGACCTACTAAATTATAGATACTCAAGTCAACAATTGACGCTTTGGGCAGATTATACCTAATTTCCGTTGCACATTTAAAAGGATTCGGGACACTTGAAAAAAGTTCATATTTTTTAGGAATTGCAAGCCCGGCATCTTCAACTGCAGGGTTGAGAAGCCATTCTATAATGTTATGCATAAGAGTATTTCTTGTCTGGACAAGGGCTATTGCTTCAAAACCAAAAGGTAAAGTAACTGCTAACCATGGGCCGTGGAATGCAATACCCGCATATCCTTCTCCTGTATAGTCTTTATACTTAAAAATAGAATCCGAATATGCGCTGTATTTTTTAACTGCTGATTGTATAAACTGATTATTTGCTCCTGTTCCACCTTCTATCGTAAACATAAGACCACTGGTAATAGGGTTCCCGGCGATTCCTATTACCGTATCCGCGTTAATTCTGGTAAACGCCTTAGAAACTCCAAGAATACCAAAATTACCTACCCTATATACTGCCTGACCTGAAAAGAACAATCGTCCTTTATGAACATTAAGATAAGACCTTATGTTTTGCTGTTCAGTATCCGAGCTTGTTGATGAGTGGTTATAATATTCCGGCTCCCAAAAAATGCTGTCAGAAGTTGTCCCTGTGAGCCAAATAACAATAGCATATTGATTTAATGTAGCAGTATCCGGGGTGCCATAACAAAATACATCCCATATATCATAATTATAGCCATTGGCATCAAGAGCTTCGCTATAATACTGTTGATAGGATTTTATATTTCCTAATGGCGGTCTATTATAATTATCATCATCCAGAAGAAGGATATTCGCGGTTTTCGTAAGCGACTTTGTCGTAAATTCCATAAGATTGGTATATTGCTTTTTGTTCCCAATTCCATCTTTAGCATAAAGATTTATATTATAAAACTTTTCCTGAGCAGTCGTAGTTATCCATGAGTTAGCGTAAAATCCGTCTCCTGCGAGACTATCAAGATGCGAGCCATCATCATAAAGTTCAACACTCGTTATAGGAGTTCCTATAGGGTTTTCAATAATAGCAATAACAGAATCTATTCCTGAACCGTCTATAAGTTTAGCTCTTATATTAACCGTAGAACCTGCTGAAAGTAGCCTTGGCAAAGTTGAGGGATAATGAAGAAATGGGGCTTTATCATCAGTGATTTTCAAAGCAATAGTATCTTCCCATTTACCGACAATCGAATCAGACAATTTAAGGATTAAGGAAATTGTAGTATCCGGTGCATTTTCAGTAACTTTTATTTTATAGTTCTGGATTACAACTGCTCCGGAATCAATATTGTTGAGTAGATGCAGCGAGTCGCATATTTTGACATAAAGCGGTGATGTTAACTCTCCTGAAACTCCGTTGATAAGAGACATTCCTTTATTCTTTACCGTAATCTGGATATTTACGGAATCACTCGGCGATGGGATAGTATCCGTTCCCTGAATTGTCCACTCAGTTATTACAAGAGGGCCCAAAGTAGTAAATGTTGTTCCGTTATCCACTACCGTTGTATCGTTTGTATTATCTTTTGAAAAAACGTCTACAAAATAATTATTCCCCTGAGAAGGTGTTTTCCATATATTTCCATAGATATGGTCGCCAGCAAGACTATCGTGATGAAGTCCATCATCATATAGTTGTATGTTTACACATACGCTCTCGTCGGGCGATTCAATATCCGCACTAATTGTCTGTATTCCATCTTTATCATAGCTATATGCAGTTATGGTTACCGAATCCCCCGGGTTTGCAACAGATGGGATAGCTTTTATGCCGTTGACAAGCGGACACTGTGGCAAATATCCATTATTAAATTGTGTTATTGCATTTTGCGCATTTTTCTTCAGGTCTGTTAAATTATCAGCGCAAACGACAGCAATAGTAAAATTCACTTCTTCCCCCGTTTGTAATGATATATAAGGGCCTGAGGAGGACAACTGTCTAATATCTTTCGGAGTAGTAGTTGTACAAAATACGGTGTTTTTAAGCTTTTCATATTTTAATGAATCCTGTAACGGTCTGTCCACTAAAGAATCAGAGTCTACGTATCCCCATGAATTAAAGCCCGTAAATCCAATATTCCCAGGAGTTTCACACAATACACAACCGATATATCCTGCCGGGGTTGTCCATCCCGGCTCATAGCCATCGGAATCATAAGTATAACCGAGATTCAAAGTCTTATCGTAATTCAGCATATCATCAGTACAACCCTCTAACGAGTCAGTGTCGCCCTGACCTATATCATTATCCATAAAATATCCAAAATAAACATCTTTCAATGGGAAAGAGTTCATATTTTTGATTTTATAATTGGTATAAATATAATTTTTATTTTCCGACATATTGAAAGAATAAGTTCTCTGTTCCACTCTGATACCAAGTCCCATCCCATCATAAGGGCCAGCATCGCTTACCCAAATAACAGTAGCATCTTCCGGTGGAATCCAGTCTCCTGACACTGCATAAGTATCTTCGTCCGAAACGATATCTCCTTTTGCAGGATTGAGCTGAACAGCAACGGGGCGTCGAGAATTAAGGCTTGTATCTGCAAAGCACCATAATGCCTGATAAGGTTCTTGAGGCATATTACGCTGTTTAAAAAGGAAATTTCCAGGATGCAGTAAACCTGCACAAATTCTCTGGGTACTAAAAGTGAGACCGTTAATCCCAACATCTCCTGCTTCGCCAGCGTTTTGAAGTTCAGGAATATTCATTGCTCCCATATCCGATTGATAAGCACCTCTGCTAAGAACAGGAGTCCATACAGTATCTTTTGTTACGGAATCAATCACGGGATATAATGCGCCTATCCATATTCCACATTCGTATGTATAGTATTGTTTTGAACCTACGGGATATTCCGCAGTTTTTCCACGCGTCGCAGAAATATTGTACCAACGCTGCATTCTTACCTGCTGCGCATCCGAAGCATCGTATTTACCAATAGAATCAAAAGTATCACGGGCAAATAGTCCACATTGCACTGTATTCGATACAACCCAGTCACTTAAATTACCAACACCCGTCCAATATAGGTTCCAGAAGTCTGCCGGAATATTGGTAATCGCTCCTTTATGATAAGATGTTTTTTTATTTAACTCTGATTTATGAGGAGCATAGCTCCATCCCGTTCCTGTGCAAAAAACGCCAACTAAAGTCAAAGAAATTAATGTCTTTCCCATACGACCTTCTATTTTATCTTACGGTACAATTGGGTAAGAAAGTGGCGAGTTTGAGAAGTTCGGCGTCTGTATAAAGCGGAATGTCTTTTTCCTTGAACCTTCCTTTAGAAAGCATCTTTATGGTTCTTGGTTTCTGGAGAATGTACGACTTAGCTCCTTTTATCCAGTGCCCGATTTCCTGAGCGTCAATTTGACTGAAGAACTCCGGGAATACCGTAGTCCTGAATTCATATTCAATAGTCGAGTTTAGTAAAATCTTGATACTTTCATCAATCTTTGAAATATCGATATTTTCTATTTCCACAACATCGGGATATTTTGCAGGAGTTGTTTTTATGTCCATTGCTACATAATCAACAAGCTTATTCTCAATAACGGATGTTAAAAATTCCGGGTTGGTGCCGTTAGTATCCAATTTTATAAGGAAATTCATATCTTTTACCTGTTTCATAAAGTCAGGCAATTCCTTCCATAAAGTCGGTTCACCGCCTGTTATGCAAATTCCATCAAGAAAACCACGTCTCCCGTCAAGAAATTTGAGAATTTGAGCGCCGGGAATATCGGGTAGTTTCTTATAATCAACTACCAACTCGGGATTATGACAGAAATAACAATGAAAGCTACAGCCTCCCGTAAACAAAACGGCACACATTTTTCTAGGATAATCAATTAAAGACAACGGTTGATGTCCTTTAAAGTTCATATTTCCTCCAATATCACACTAAAAATATATACTAAAGGGAAAAAAAAGATATGTCCAGAGAAAAAAATACAATAAAACACAGAAAGGTTAGCCACGGATAACAGACACGGATTTGCACGGATAAAAACTACAAAGAGATAGTATCCCCTACTTAGGCGGACAGGCACGATTTACAAAAGAAAAAAACAGAAAGAATTTTTGCACACAGAATTACACAGATTAATGCAGATTTACACTGATACAAAACAAAACCACCTAAACACTTGCTGTACTTTTTGGTTGACAAATATAAGAAGATTATTAATACTACGAAATAGAAGGGGAAAATGGAAGAAAAAACAACAAACATAAGTCGTCCAAAAGAAGTAACTATAGTTGCTATTTTATTATTTGCTCTCGCAGTTTTGAGTCTTGTATTATTTTTTTCAACAAAGATACCGTTGAAATGGAATGAAGCACTGGCACAATTGTTGGGAATCCTATTATATGCACTCTTAGGATTTGGTATGTTAAAAATGATTGCCGGGATAAGAATATTGACTATTGTACTGTATATATTAAATTTACTTATAGGAATCTATAGTACTATCTTACATGGATTTGAATTAACTGCTTTAATGATTATCTTAGATGTTGGAATTATTACATTATTATTATTGAAATCAACAAGAGAAGCATTTAATAAAACAGAAACCGAACGGAATAAAAAAGCAGCAGCAAGACTAGAAAGCAATTGGAAAAAAATGGAAGCAGCAACACTAAAGGAAATCCGGGAGAAGGATGGAATTAGTTCAGAGGAAGAAAAATAGGCACGGAAACGGATTAAAACTTTCACCGCAGAGACGCAGAGTTCGCAAAGAAGGAAAAACAACAGAAAGATTCACCCAGCAGAGCTGTATAGGAATCTCTAAGGGCTTTTTCCAAGAGCTTCTTACCACAGAGCACACAGAGAACAAAAGATAGAGAAATAGTACAGGATAACAAAAAACAAATTGAGACCACAGAGAAGGCAGAGTGCACAGAGGACAAAAAGTCGTACCGCCCTAGCGGGATAAACTCCGTTCGCAGAGAATAAAAAAGGCTAAAGCCACAGAAACTTGTAAACAAAACGGGCGAACACATCGGTTCGCCCCTACAAAGAGATGCGGAATAGATTATTTTTTGAGGACTACGGTAGTTTTATTTGAAATGGCTTTAGTTGAGGACTCGTCTTTGGCTTCCAGATAAACTATGTAAATCCCGGTTGTTAAGAAACTCCCGCTGTCGTTTTTGCCATCCCATACACAACCTTCCTGCCATATATATTTTGACTGGGAACCTGAAGAATAATTATCCAACAATTTTCTAATACACCTGCCATTGCGGTCATATATATACAACTTAACTATTGCTTTCGTAAACGGTAACGTATAAAATATACGAGTTACGGTTGAGTCGTGTTTGTTCGGAGAAAAGATTCGCGGTTGAGCAGTAAGGGTTGAACTTATGGAAGCTTCCCCTGAACATATAGAATTAATTTTACAAGGAGTTGCACCTAATGGGGCAGTACAGGAATTCCAGTTATCCGCATCATTCGTAGAAGAGACGGAACTTATTCTTTCAAGCGATATGCCGTTGTCAGAATTGGAAGCCCAGTTAATATCATACGTTAGCAAATCCTGAACGAGATTTGAATTATCTCTTACTGTCAAAGTGTCTATGCCGTCTCTTAGATTCGGGAAAATGCTTCCGAGCGATATGACATTGCAATTTCCATAAATATTATTCAAAACTTGAGAAGAAGATTCTGCGATTACTACAAAAGAAGATGGTTTTAGGGAATATCCGGTATCGGTTATTGTTTGATTATCAAGAGTCCAGTTTGCGATGTTTATTTCTTCGTTGCTTTTATTCATAAGCTCCAACCATTCGCCTGAATTCGACGGTCTATACATAATTTCGTTTATTATAATATTTCCCGTGCCTACCTGAATATAGAACGTTTTAGTTGTGGCGCAGTTGTTGACGGTAAGTTTGATTTCTATTTTATGTTTTCCGGATTGCAGATTTTTATATACTATAGTTCCATTGAAAGAAGCTTGCTCTGCAAGAGTATTAACCGTGATTGTCCCAACCAATACATTATCGGATAGAGCGTCTATTTTAACATTGTTAACAGCATTCCCCGGGTTATAAAGTTCAACATTAATCAATAGACTGTCCCCGGGAGTTGGAGTTTCCGGAGAAAAAGATACGTTATTAAGGATTACCGGGTCAGTAAAAGTAGTATCATAGAGTTTAATATTGAAAGGAGGCGGAGTAGCAAGATATGCATTGAGTGTATTTCCCGTAACATCTTCAAATTCAAGTTTAGACACATTTCCGACAGGGACGGCAATTGAGAACCAGCCATCTCTTGATGGGTTATTATCGGAGATTTTATTATCCTCCGTTATATAACAACCGAGCGGGTTGTTTGAAGAATCTTTCGCAATTATGATAACATTGGGATAAGGAGTAGTAAGAAGGGAATCCTTATAAAGCGTCCCCTGAAGCCATCCGCCTGAAGTATGCATATCTATTATCCGGAAATCCGGGTAATAGAGATAAACCTGTTCAGTATCACCGTCTTTATATTTGAAAGAAAAATAATAGCTTGCAGGGTTATAGTGTCTGTAAATTTTTAAGAATATCCAATTGCTTCTGGTCTGCCCTGTTTTAGAGTAGAATGGCTGGTATGAACTAGACTTCCATCCGTCCGGAGTCCATATTTGTGAGATAGAGCTATCCGTGGAAGTATCACGTATCCAGGCAGAAAATTCGTAAGAAGTGTCGGTGGAATTAAGGTTTGAAGTTGTAATCTTGACGGCAAATGGAATACTGTCGTCGGGGACGGAGGGGAGAACGGAGGCTTGAATGGTAGTAAATAAAAAGCCTAATAAAAGAGGCATTTTAGAAGTTAACGAGGATTATATTTTTTTAACGACTAAAGTTGCGTTATGTCCACCGAAACCAAAGGAATTTGAAATCGCCACATTTACATTCACAGAACGGGCACTCCCGGGAACATAATCCAAATCACATTCGGGGTCAGGATTTTCAAGATTAATAGTAGGATGAACCATAGAATTACGAATAGAAAGAGCACAAGCTACGAGTTCTATTGCGCCAGCAGCTCCTAATAAATGTCCTGTCATTGATTTGGTAGAGGAAATAGGGATATTTTTAGCAAGGTCACCGAATACCATTTTGATAGCTTTAGTTTCTATCATATCGTTCAAAGGAGTAGATGTTCCGTGAGGATTAATATAACTAACATCTTCCGGTTTCACACCTGCACTTTGCAAAGCCGTTCTCATTGAAGTTGCGGCACCTTCACCCGAAGAATCCGGAGCCGTAATATGATATGCGTCACAGCTCA
>JAQTXJ010000147.1 GCA_028688815.1 bacterium
CGGCTACGATAAAAACAGGATTATTCCCCCCTATTATCCTATTGCCTATTTTAACATTTAACATTTAATCTCTTATGTAAAGTTTTGATTTGCTCCCTTTAATTAAAAGGTCTTTAGAAAATTTAAATCCCGCTTTTTCAAAAGATTTTATTGAAGATGTATTCTCTTCTTTAATATATGCTCTAATTAATTTTACACTTTTCGTCTCTAAAAATTTTTCTACCGCTTTGTTTAAGATGAAAGGGGCTAATCCTAATCCCCGTGTACTCTTCTCTAAACTAATGCCTATGACTGCTTCGTTTGATTCGTCTTCTATATCAAATCGTACTTGCCCATAAAACCCATCCGAATTGTCGGAAATTACAAATAACATTACATTATTGTCGGACAGTTTTTCTGTTAGCCATTTTAAATGGGTTTCCCATTCTATTTTTTCAGAGGCAAACGAATTTTCCCGTACTTTAGTATCGTTAGATAATTTAAATAAATTCATCGCATCATTTAAAGTAGTTCTTCTGAGAATCAAATTATTTCTTAACCAACAAGCTAACAATTCCTTAACTACTCGATAACTTCCCTTCCCATCAACTAAATGCTTCCCTATCTTAGATTTTTTCTCCCGAATGCTTTTCCTTTGCAAATTTTCTATCATCTTAGCAAATTCCTTAGTAATGGCACTTTCATTATGCAAATCAGTATAATCTAAAAATCCAACTTTTTCCCAACCATTTATGTTTCCTATTTGATTTTCTGCTACACAAATTCCTATTGTTGGCACCCCTATTCTTGCAAGCTCATATAAGGTTTGCCCACCAGCAGATATTGCGACATCAGAGTCTAACATTATTTCTTTTATTTTCTGAGCGCCCGGAGAATAAATTAAATTTGTATTTTTATCAATTTCTTTTTCAATCTCTTTTATGTTATTAAAACCACTTCCAATAATTATATTCTTTTCCCAAAGAGGATATTCTCTTTTCAAGAAACTCATAATAAGGGGTGTTAAGTTCCTGACATCATTCCCACCCAAAATAATCATTAAATTATTTATTTTTTCTTTTTGCACTTTCTCCGGAACATCCCAGAATTCTTTTCTTAAAGGGGTATATTCGGTCCCTAAAAGATATTTAACATCCTTGTTAACGGGATAATTTAATTTCTTCGAATGTATATTCCCATTCAATACAATTCCTTTCGGGTATTCTAATCTGTTATTATCGTCTATATATACAGGTATTTCAACTAATTCAGATATCCTTTTATAAAAAGAAATATCCGCTAAATATGAATCCAAAATAACAACATTGTTGTCTTTTATTAAATCAAACAATTCTTGTTGTTTATCAAGCCAGTTAAACGTCTTGTAATTTTTATTCTCTAATAATTTGCCAATACTATTGTCACTATTTACTAGTAACTTTACATCTATATTTCTTTCCTCAAAAGCTTCGTAAATAGAAAGACATCTCATTATATGCCCTAAACCTATATTTAACCCGCCTTCGGTAATTATTGTTACTTTCATTTTTATAAATGCTTTCTTAGTAGAACGTTTGCTATTTCTGCTCTCTAATTTTTAATATTACTTTCAAAACTATTGTAATAATTTCTAAATAACAACTATGGGGATTTTACCCTCTAATTTTTCTTTTACGTTATTCTTCTTCTCTGCTTTTACACAGATTTCCAAACTCTCCTTAAAAGCTTCCAGTGCGATACTTATATCTTTATCCGTAGTAGCATATGATGGTAACATATTCCACACAAAATAAACTCCCCTCTTTACTATCTCCTGCATAAATAATGTTTTTAGTTCATTCGAATTTCCCTTGTTTAAAGTCTTGAAATCAAAACCAAGACGAGGCGGTAACCCTATACATCTGATATTGCTCCCTGTCTTTTCTGCTATTTTATTAAACCCGTTTTTAATCTTGCTTCCTATCTCCCATATTCTCTTATTCGCAGGTTCTTTTCTCAAAATATTTATTGTCTCAATACAAGCAGCTAAAGATATTGTTTCTCCTCCAAAAGTAGAAGATACAAAAATCTTATTCTTTGCTCCTTCAAACACATCCTTCCTCCCTACTACTGCTGAAAGAGGATAACCACTTGCCATACCCTTCCCTAGTGCACAAATATCCGGAGTGACTTTGAAATATCCTTGCGCTCCCCCTATGCTAAAACGAAATCCCGTAACAACTTCATCAAAAATAAGTAAAGCCCCATTCTTATGGCACAACTCTTTTAGTTTATTTAAAAAATCATTCTTCGGCTCTTCAAACTCAATAGGCTCAGTTATTACTGCTGCAATCTTGCCTTTATGTTTATTAAATAACTGCTTATACTCCTCAAGATTATTATAATGAGCTTCGAATGCATACTCTCTATATATTTTAGGAACTCCGCCGTCTTTTATCGTCCCGGCTACTGACCATTCATGCCACCCATGATAATGTCCCCTGATTATTTTCTCTCTCCCCGTAAAAGCTCGAGCGATCCTGACAGCCGCTTGAGTTGCCTCGGAACCCGTTTTAAGAAATCTAACCATCTCGGCACAAGGAACAACTTTCGTTATTAATTCCGCACATTCAACTTCTATTGGATTAGGAAGTGAAAAAATAGGCCCTATCTCTATCTGTTTCAATACCGCCTTTTTTATCTTAGGATTATTATACCCAAGCATACAAGGCCCTAATCCCATTGTAAAATCTATATACTCATTCCCTTCTAAATCCCAAACATGTGCCCCCTTGCCTTTTACAAAATATACTGGCGAAACCCCTTCTACTCCAACGGAAGGCATCTTGCTATACAACTGAGTCCCGTTCATTATTATAGATTCCGCTCTCCTGAACAATTTCATCGACTTCTTTAAATTTGTTTTTATTACTTTCATCGAATCCTCCCGGTGCTATTTAGTGTTTTAAGTATTAAATTTTTAAAAAACATCCAATACTTTTTTTATTACATATTGTATGTCTTCTTTCTTCATAGATGGATATAATGGAATACTGATTTCTCTTTGATAAAAATCTTCCGCAACAGGACATATCCCTTTCTTAAATCCCAGCCCTTTATAAT
>JAQTXJ010000148.1 GCA_028688815.1 bacterium
TTCCTTCCACAACCTACGACCGTTAGGACAGTCGCTAATACGTAAAAATAAAAGCCTACTCCTAAGCTTGTTTGTAATATTCTTTTCATCTTACCCTCCTTTTCCTCTTTTATCTCTTTCGAGATTTTTATGGTTGATAGTTTTTTCATTTTCTTTTTCCTCCTGCAAAAGGTATATAGCAAACACCGTGACATTTTGTATTCGATTGCCGTTATTCCCTTTTGTATAAATGGAAAAGAGGTTTATTGTTTTGATGAAACTTTATAACCATAGAGTGGTTTGTGTCATATTTGATACAGGGTTTTTATCATTTTTGAGTTGAGGGGGGAAAGAAAAAGAATAGAACAGAAAAATTCACCGCAGAGTCGCAAAGAACGCAGAGATGGAAAAATAAAAGATTAGCACGAAAGTATTAAAGAAGAAAAAGCACGAAAAAAGTAAAAGGGAGAATTATCCGCGAATAAACACGAATTAAAAAGAGTAAGAGAAAATAAAAAATTGAAACCACAAGATTTCCAGCAGCGCAGGATAAGTTGGTCTAATCCCGCCAGAGCTGGAAAGTCCAACTAATCACACGATTGACACGAGAAAAAAAATACAGAAAACAAAAATTTTCAACAGGGATTGTAAGAGAATAAAAGAGATAAAAACTAAGAGGGTTATTTGCCGGCCATTAAATTAGAGGGTTTGGCGTACTGAATGATTTTTTTTGCAATGTCGTCGCGGGATTTCCTTGATTTTGCACCAAGTATAATTACCATTATTTTACGTTCTCCGCAGAGGGATGTCGCTACTATATTCCAACCAGCATTAGGATAGAAACCTGTTTTCATTCCATCAACAAGGTCGCAGTTTCTCATTAAAGTATTTGTTGAGCGTTTCATCTTTGCATCTTTGCGGAAAGAGAATGATTTAGTGCACATCCATTCTCTTATGTAGGGATATTTTAATAGTTGGAGGGAAACAGTCGCCATGTCCATACAATTGGAAACATTTGCTTCGTATTTATGTTTTTTGGGAGGAAGTCCGGTCATATTCCAGTACTTAGTGTGTGACATTCCAAGTTCAAGCGCTCTTTTGTTCATCATATTGATGAATTTATCTTGTGAGCATCCGCCTATGTAATAACCTGCAAGATGAGAAGCATCATTCGCCGAAAAAACAAGAGCTGCCCTTAACAGGGATTCAAGAGGAAACATCTCGCCTTTTTTTAAGCATACGCGTGTTCCTCTTATACAACTTGCTTCTTGTGTGACAGGAACCATATCTTCAAGATTTACGGCTTTTGCTTCTAATTTTTCCATAGCCAGAAGTTCTACCATAATCTTAGTTAAAGAGGCGATTTCACATTTTTTGTCGCTATTATATTCCCAGAAGATTTCGCCTGTTGTGATGTCAAAAGCCAAACCGGCTTTAATAGATTTTTTCATTGATTCAACGGCACGTTCGCAATCGGGGTCTATTTTTTCTGTGAGATGAGTATATGTTGGAATTTCTACGATACCGGGTTCTTTTAGGGGTAGATTTCCTGAGAAAGAGAAGACTTTAGGGGCAATAAAAGTAACACTCATTAATATACAAATATTGAGTTTACTTTTAAGCATACAAAAAATATGTTAAAATAATTATTTTAATATGTCAATTTATCTTTCTATTATTATCGTAGAAAAAATAGAAAACTTTAATGTTTTTTAATTTTTTTTAGCCACAATGGAATTTTCACCGCAGAGTCGCAGAGGACGCAAAGAACAGAAACAAAATCAAACCACAGAGAACACGGAGAACAGAATACGGAGAAATATAAAAGGATACTAGGAAAATAAATTGAGAACACAGAGCCCAGCAGAGCTGGATAAGTTGGAGTAATCCTCCTTACGTCGGAAACTCCAACTAAGAGAAAAGAGGGCACAGAGAAGGAAAAAGAATTTACCACGAAAGCATGAAAGAATAAAAGCAGAAAATTATTTACTTTATAATCGTAATCTTCTTAGTTGTTTTGGAGGAGCCGGTGGAGAGGGTTAGAAAGTAGACGCCTGTTTTAAGGTTGTTGGCGGAAAGGGTTATTGTATAAGTTCCTGCGGGTTTTTGTTCATTTATTAATGTTTTAACGCAACGACCGGAAAGGTCATAAAGTTTGAGAGTTGAAAGTTAAATCCGCCTTCCGAAATCCAAAATCCGAAATTAAAAGTTCCTCTATTCCCGTAGTATTATATACCACAAGACCATTACTCCAAGTTCCAATTCATAGTTCATTTCCACTATTGGCAACAGACGTGACATATTGTCCGCTAGTATAATTCGTCCAGCCAGGATATTGAGCAAAGGAATTACAAGCAATTGCGGCAACAAAAAAAACAGCAGAAAATAGTAAGTTATGTTTTTTCATCTTCCCCTATATTTTTCTTTTTCCTTGCTACTTTCTACTGTTTCTTATCCTGTTAATCCTGTCCTATTTCTCTGTATTTTGTTTCTACTTCACTTCTTCACATTTATTGTCTGTTTTCTTGTAGTTTCTGCCGCATTTATCGCAGTGAGCTTTGCCGTCTTTAAATTCCAATTTGGCTCCGCATTCACACATCCAGCCTATTATACGGGCAGGAGCGCCTACGACTATTGCGTAATCGGGGATGTCTTTCGTTACGACTGCGCCTGAACCTACCATTGCGCATCTGCCAATCGTATTCCCGCAAACGACAGTGCAATTTGCACCTAACGATGCTCCGTATTTAACAAGCGTAGATACCCATTTCCCACCTTTAGGATATTTGGAACGGGGATTTAAGTCATTTGTGAAAACCATTGATGGACCACAAAATACATAATCTTCAAGTGTAACAAGCGCATATACCGATACGTTGTTTTCTAATTTTACGCCGTTTCCCAATATTGCATTCGGAGCGATAAAACAGTTCTGACTTAATAAACAGTCCTTTCCTATTTTGGCGCCTTTCATTACGTGTGAAAAATGCCATATTCTTGAGCCTTCTCCAATTTCTGCACCTTCATCTATGATTGCAGTTGGATGAACAAAGTAATTCATTGTGCCTCCCTTTTTTTTAGTTAAATAATATCTTTATAAA
>JAQTXJ010000070.1 GCA_028688815.1 bacterium
CCAAAACCAATTTTTCCACCCATATCTACTGCTGAAGCTGTTCCTGCTATAACTGCGCTTAGCGCTAAGATTCTTGCAAATTTACGCATTTCTCCTCCTGTTTGTACTTTTCTTCCCTGCCTTACGACAGAAAAGTTTGCTCCGTTAGTCGAAGCATTACTTCTTTTACAGTCCACATCACCCCCTTAATCTCACAAATTAACAATTCTAAGTAACTAAATATATTTCGTTAAAAAGTCAAGAAATAATTGAATTAGAATCCCCACTTATTTCTCTGTAGAGAAGATTCTATTATGTTTTCCAGAGTATCCGGAATAGCAGGAAAAAAATCTATTCCTGTCAAGGTTTCTACGGAATCTATAGTTATTGCATAAGTTGCAAGAGGATTTATTGATGACTGGTTGGGCAAAACGAATCCAATCCCTTTAATTTCGGGTTCTTTAAAATCAAGGATTACTTTATAAAAATAAGACGGTACCGCAACTTTGTTTTTCCCTATTGTTAGCAAATGTTTTGATAATATTGGTCCCGTAACGACATATATTTCCCGGTTGTCTTTTGCCCATTGCCTTACTTGTTCCTCTAATTTTTCCCATATGCCCCTATTAAACCCCGGTTTCTGTGGACTTATATTGCTCATATAGAATGATTCGGACATTGCTTTATCAGACCATTTCATATCTCCTGCAGGCGCCAGATGTCCTCTATCATAACCTGAACTTTTATAATCGGACGGCTCCGCAGAGCCCGTTTTTACCATTGGATCGGGACGAAAATTATCAATTCTTTTGCAAGTTCCTTTTGTCATTTCGTATGTCAATTTGTAAGCTACCCATTCAGGTTGTTCATATGATTCGGCATATTTCAGAGTATACCCCGTATGTTTTATTATATCATTGTTCCCCGGGATATATGAAGGGAGGATGCACATAGTATCAAATTTTGTTTTGCCGGGGAGGAGTATGTTTTGCTTAAACAGGATAAACAAACTAAACAAGAAAATGGCGGATATAAAAAATAATATAGATATGTTTTTATGTTTGCTTTTTTTTCTCATTTTTAGTATAATATAATGTTGTTATATTGCTTCAAAGTGTATATAATTTCTAAAATGATTTAAAAGTCAATATAAAACTATTTACGAAGAAACTTTATATCGAAAAAAGATTGACAAAATTTTTTAGCATTATAAATTAAGAAACTATGATAAATACTATAATTTTAACTTTGGTTTTATTTAACCAGTCGCAGTTAATAGATTCAGTTGCAATATTCGACTTTACATCCAGTAAAGCAGCAGAGACTCAGGCTGTCAAGATGACAAATATGTTTAGAGCAGAATTAGGGAAACTTGTTCCTGTATTAACCAAAGAAAGAGAAGAAAATATGGGAATCTCCAGTGCGATGACACTTACAGATGTTACGAAATTATGTAGAGAAGCAAACATTTCTGGTATTATAAGCGGAAAAGTTAAAAAGATTTCTAATAAGTATCGTGTCCTGGTGATATTTCATAATTTTTCTAATAATAGAACGGACACTATTGTTACTGTTAACAATGATCTTTCTCAATCGGCCCAATTACTTGCAAAATCTGTCTTTCACATAAAAAAAGGTGAGGAAGAATTAGAGTTTGGTAGTATTCAAATCGGAACTAATCCATCCGGGGCTGAAATTTTACTTGATGGTGAATATGTTGGTAATACACCTACAAGACTTGATCTTATTCCATTCGGGGAACATTCTATTTTATTGTCAAAAAAAGGATATAATACAGCAATAAAACTTATAGTTCTTTATCCCGGGAAAATATCTACCCTAAAAGAAACTCTTATCCCAATAACCGGGACCCTTTTAATTCCGAATGATAAAATGCCTGTTTATTTGCTGGATGAAGTAGTTGTCAGAGGAGAGAGAATAAAAGAAAAATTATTTGAAACCCCAAAAGGAGTAGATATAATATCCCGTAGAGAAATAGAGTATTCAGGGGCAAGAGATGTGCCTTCCTTATTATCTCAAGTATCGGGAGTATCCGTTGTTGACCCTACCGGAAGCGGAATTTTTAGTTCTATTAAAATAAGAGGAATGGATCCTTCTAAATATACTGCAGTTGCTATAGATGGAGTAGTTATAAACGACCTTGACGGAAAAGTTAATTGGAGTAACGTTCCCATTGAGTTAGTGAAAAGGGTAGAAATAATTAAAAGTTCTCTTTCTACCTATGGTGGGAAAGCTGCTGGTGGTATAGTGAATATTATGACAAAAGAGAAAGAGAAAAATAAATTTTCAATATCTACAACAGATGGGAAAGATATTGGGGTTGGGATTACTTTTTCTGCTTCAGATGTATGGTCGGTATGGGCGAATACAAATGGAAGAAAGGGAAGAGGATGGCGAGACGAAGAGACTTATGATATAAGGAATTTTTATGCAAAATCTAGTTTCCCAATGGATAGAAATAGTAATATTTCTTTATCTTTTGACCTGCAAAATAATAACATTACCCTTCCCGGTGGACTTACTGCGGCAGAAATCGCTGCAAATCCTGAAGCAGCAGGAGATGATAAGGAGAAAAAGTATCAGCAAACCATAAGATTATCATCTCAGTATATGTCCGAAAGTAAAGATTATAATTTTTTGTTAAATTTCAATGCAATGCCTCAGACTTATGATATAGAACTTCCTTTATTAAAACAAAGGATGAATGGAATAAATCTTTCCGGGAATAGTAGTTATAAAAAGGATAATTTTACGTTAACGTCTAATGTCGATTGGGAGTTTGATCGTAGACGAACAACTAAAAATTATATAATTCCTGAAAAAGATACAAGCTCCGATGATAATGCTCAGCTTATAAATCCAAGAATCTCAATGGAATGGAAGGAAAATTTTTATGGTGTATCCATAACTCCGGGAATTAATGCAGAATGGGTAGGATATTGGTTTCAAAATGCTGCAATAGGTCCAATAGAACCAAGTTATACTTCTGCTTTCTCGCCTAATTTAGGATTTCTAATAGATGCAAAGGGGTTTGATATTTTTGCTTCTTTTGATAGAGCATTAAGGTTACCCAAACCTTATGAAAAAGTTAAAAACATTGAACTTAAACCTGAATTTTTATCTACTTCGGAAACGGGAATCAGGATTAAAAAATCTAATATGAATGCAAGTATTTCTTTCTTTTATATAAAAATTACAGACCAAATTCTTGCGGATGCAAATACTTTTACAAATTATGGAAATGCTTTCCATCGGGGGATAGAAAGTGCGATGGATTTAAGAGTGACAGATGCAATTTCATTATTCTCAACATATACTACACTTGAAGCAAAATCCCTTTCGGAGAATGACAGCACTTATTTTGTGCCCGGGAATCCATTTCAGGAAGCAGAAATAGGATTAAGAATTAGTAAAATTCCGGTATTTTCCTTAACGGGTAGTTACAGATGGAAAGGAAAATCTTATATAGATTATAAAAATGAATTTGGAACAATTCCTCCTTATGGGACAGTTGATGTAACATCAAAATTTATAATTCGCTCAAATGTTTCATTGACCCTTGGACTCAATAACCTATTGGATGCAAAAGGAAAGAATTTTGGATATAAATTAAATAATGAAGCAAGATATTATCCAATTCCTCCAAGAGGTTTTAGAGTGGAGGGGGGAATAGATTTTTAAGAAGTGTTAACTATTCTAATCTTTCTGTTTTTTAACTCCTGTAAAGTTAAAATTGGTGCAAATATTCCTCTAACCGGTCCTGTAGCAAGCTATGGGAAATACTGCCTTGAAGGTATCAAATTAAAAGCGGATATGTCTCCTGAAATAGAGCTTGTTGTAGATGATAATGAAGCTGACCCCAATAATGTAACTTTAATCTTAAAAAAGTTTGCAGCTGAAAGTGTTAAAGTTGTAATTGGTCCTCTTATTTCTCCTAATGCGGTAGTCGCTGGCATAGAAGGTAAAAAATTAGGAATTACTATTATTTTACCGGCAGCTACAAACAGCGCTCTTACGAAAGTCTCTCCATTGCTTTTCAGAACTTGTTTTACAGATAAACAACAGGGGGAGGCAATTGCAGAATTCTTATATTCCACATTGGATAAAAAGGAGCTTCAAATTGTAGCGGATACGGGGAATATATATTCAAGCAGTCTTGCTCTGTATGTAAGGCATAAATTTGCAAAACTTGGGGGCAAAACAGAACTTATCCCGATGGGTAATAAAACAGAAGCAGATAGTTTAATAGAAAAATTTACTTTTAATACGGTTTTTTTACCACTATATTATGAAAGTGTAAAACCCATTATAGTAAAATCTCGTGAAAAAGGTCTTAATATTACATTTGTAGGTGCTGATGGTTGGGATGCTCCTGAATTATTTGATGCGATTAAAGATGATTCTATGCCTGCTTATTTTTCAACTCATTATTTTATGAATAATAATAATGTAGCTCGTGAATTTGATTCTCTTTATATGGAGAAATATAATAAATGTCCAAATACTTTTGTAGCTCTTGGTTTTGATGCGATGAATATAATAGTAGATGCATTGAAAAGTACAAAAAGTTTAAGTTCTGCGGATATACATAAAGCGTTACTGTCTATAAAAGAGTTTCAGGGAGTAACAGGAACCTTTAGATATAACGGTAAGGCAGATCCCCAAAAAGATGTTTTTATTGTGAAGCTTCAATCAGGGAAAACATCTTTATTTACAAAAATTCCTGCATCAGAAAGTAAAGTAAATAAGTAATTGAACATATTAAAAACTTTTATCAGTATTTTTCATGTTTTTTGATGTTTTCTAAGATGCAATAGGGTTTTCGTAGTTTTGGGCTTTGTTAAAATTAAGGCTAAACCAGAGTACTACATTTTATCTTTCAATTAATTAATAGCCATAACAAATTCTATTGACAATATTTAATGTATAACTTATTATCAAACTTAAGTATGTTGATTAAAATATTTGTCTTTTTATTTGTTTTTTTATTTAATGTAAGAGTTTATGCAGATTTATGGTGGCATGAATTCTGGGCTAAAGAAGAAGTTTCTGGGTTATCCTGGCTTGAATTACCTGTAGGGGCAAGAGATATCGCAATGGGAAATGCTTGTATTGCTATAGTTCAGGATCCAACAGCAAATTTATTAAATCCTGCTGGAATTATTGAAAACGATAACTGGCATGCAAGTTTTTCACACACTCAACATTTTATGGGAATCAGACAAGAATTTGTAGGTGCTACTATGAAACATAATTCAAATGCTTACGGGATTACATTCAATGGTATGTTTATAGATGGTATGGAACTGCGTAATGAACAACAAGTTACTGTAGGAGAATTTGGAGCATTTAATTGTTTAGCAGGCATTACTTATGCAAGGAATATAAATGCACAATTAAATGTAGGGGTAACACTTAAAACTATTTATGAAAAAATATACATTTATGATTTTAAAGGATGGGCGGCAGATTTCGGATGCGGTTATTTATTATTACCAAAATTAAAAATTGCTATGGTTTTTAATAATGTAGGTCCTTCTATTGATTCTATAAGAATACCTTTTGTATGGAGAATTGGAGCAGGGTATGAAAAGAATAGATTGCTATTATCTATTGAGACAAGTAAGTATGTATACACCAAATTACTAAACAACATAGGCGCCGAATACAAACTTAATGATTTCCTTGACTTAAGAATAGGTTATATACTTGACAATAGAACGGAAAATTTTACTACAGGTCTTGGTATAAATTTGAAAAACTTACATATTGATTATGCGTTTAAACCTTATGGGATTGGTTTGGGACCAACTCATATTTTTACAATCACAAAATGATTTGGCTTGATTTTGAACGTCCAATAGTTGAACTTCGCGAGAAACTTGAAAGCTTACGGCTTACTGCTTCCGAAGGTGGAAATGTCAAAGAAGACATAAAAAAGCTGGAAGATGAAATTAATACATCGAGTCAGAAAATTTATTCAAATTTAACTTCCTGGCAAAGGGTTCAACTTGCAAGGCATCCTAATAGACCGTACACTTCAGATTATATTAAATTAATGTTCAGTGAATTTTTTGAATTACATGGTGACGGATGTTTTCGTGATGATCCTGCCATTATTGCCGGTATGGGTAAGATAGATAATAAGCCGGTTGTGCTTATAGGGCATGAAAAAGGTAGAAGTACTAAAGAGCGTATGTATCGTAATTTTGGGATGGCTAATCCTGAAGGTTATAGAAAAGCAATGCGAGTTATGAAATTAGGAGAAAAATTCAAAAGACCGGTTATTAGTTTAATAGATACTGCAGGGGCTTATCCAGGCATTGGAGCAGAAGAGCGTGGACAAGCGCAGGCCATTGCTTATAACTTGAGAGAAATGAGTGCATTGAAAGTTCCAATAATAGCTATAGTAACTGGAGAAGGTGGTTCAGGTGGTGCATTGGGAATTGCGGTAGCAGATGTCGTTTTAATGCAGGAATATGCTTTTTATTCCGTGATTTCGCCAGAAGGTTGCGCATCTATTTTATGGCGTGATGCAAATAAATCGGCTGAAGCAGCAAAAGCTCTTCGTATTACGGCAAAAGATTTGTTAGAGCTTGGCGTAATAGATGAAATTGTTCCTGAACCAACGGGGGGCGCTCATTGCAATCCAGAGGAAACTGCAAAAACATTAAAACGAACTATTTTAGAAAAATTAGAACCATTACTTTCCACTCCACCGGAAATATTAGTTAAAAATAGAGTTAAAAAATTCAAGGCTATGGGTATTTATGCCCATAGTAAAGTTTGAATTAAAGATTCATTGTTCCTAAATTAAGTAGTTTAAAAAAACCTTTTGACAAAACACTAAAAGTAGGGTATTAAAAAGGATAAATTTATATGACTAAAACTAAAAAGGATTTAATTTCTCGAATTTCTAAAGTTACGGGAGTTAATAAAAATGAGGTTGGGGTTGTTGTAAATTCTTTTTTGTGTGAAATATCCGAATGTATTATGTCTGGGAATAAGCTAGAGTTAAGAAAATTTGGTATATTCTATACTAAACATAGAGGACCGAAGCAAGCAAGAAATCCAAAGACAGGCGTAGCAGTGAAAGTACCGGAAAGAACAGTTCCTATATTTAAAGCAAGTAAATTTTTGTTTAAAAAAAGGAGTAAATAATAATGCCTTGTGGAAGAAAACGCAAACATCGTAAAATTGCTACCCATAAGCGTAAAAAGAGAAGAAAACTAGGTCGACATATAAAGAAGCTTAAGACCGGACATTAATCTTTTTACGGACTGATTTGTTGTATAAAGCGATTTTGTTTATATAAAGTGTTTTAACAACAAAATGTATTAGGGGGTAGAGGAGGTGTTAATATGGTTATAATCGTATTGAGCTTTTTCTTAGCTCTATCGAACCCAATAATTGACCCTTTGTCGGATATAGATTCTACGCTTAAACCATTAAATGGCAAGAAGATACTTTTTGTGATTTCTCATAGAAATTTCAGAGACGAAGAACTTAAAATCTCTAAAAATATGTTTGAAAAGTTAGGCGCTACGTCTACAATTGCTTCTTCGGATACAACTATGGCAAAAGGTATGTTAGAAATGAAAATCAAACCAGATGTTTTTCTGGATTCTATAAATCCTCTTAATTTTGATGCGCTTGTATTTATTGGGGGAGGAGGCGCAAGAGACTACTGGAATAATAAATATCTGCATAGTATAATAAATCTTGCATTTAACAAGAAAAAAGTAATAGGTGCCATTTGTTTTGCTCCCATAATTCTTGCTCGTGCCGGGACACTGGCAAACACTAAAGCTACAGTTTGGGAAGATAAGGAAACTAAAAGTATTTTTAAAGAAGAACGAGTCATACTTACGAGTAGAGATGTCGAGACAAGTGGAAACATTGTAACGGCGAACAGTCCGGAAGCTTCAAAGCCATTCGCAGAAGCAATAGTTCGACTGCTGTTAAAAAGAAACTTATCCCAAGAACATGAAATTATTGATACAGAGAGTAACGAAGGCAAGTTGTGAAGTAGATGGAAGAATCATTTCTCACATAGGAAAAGGAATCTTGGTATTTCTGGGAATAGAAAAAGATGATGATATGGAGCTTTGTAAAAAACTTGGAAACAAGTGTTTAAATCTAAGAATATTTGATGATCATCGGGGAAAATTAAATCTTTCAGTAATTGATATAAAAGGCGAAGTTCTTGTAATCTCACAATTTACATTATGTGCCGATTGCAAAAAAGGATTAAGACCTGCTTTTGATAATGCCGAAAAAGGGGAAAAGGCTCTGGAGCTTTATAAAGCATTTATAAAAAATATAAAAGAAATGGGTATAAACGTAAAAGAAGGAGTATTTGGCGCAAGTATGGCAATTTCGCTTTTGAACGATGGCCCTGTAACTTTTATGCTTTCAGATTAAAAGATATATGATGCAATCAATGACCGGGTATGGGGAGTATTGTTTTCGCAATATTCGTTGCGAATTAAAAAGCTTAAATCATAGATTTTTTGATGCGAATATTTTTATACCTTCTTGTTTGTCTCCTTATGAAATAAAACTAAGACAACTTCTTAGAGAACGTATTGTCAGGGGTATGGTATATTTAAGGATTTTTATAGAAGCGCCCGACATTAAAACTGATCTAAAACAAGCAAAAGCTCATTATAATTTTCTTATTGACTTGCAAAAAAATCTTAAACTTAACTCTGATATTCCGATAGAATTGTTTTTACCATTTAAGAAAGAAATACCACCCCAATGTAGTGTAATACAAAAAGTTGTAACGGGAGCAATAAACGCTCTTATTAAATCCAGAATAGAAGAAGGGGCAAAGACACTTAAAGATATAAACGGTCATTTGAAACAAATTGACAAATTTTTTGATTCTATAAAGCAAAAAGCGCCTGTTTTAGAAGCAAAGCGGATGAAAAAGATTCAAGCTAATTCGGAAATAAACAAAGAGGATTTTAGCGAAGAACAAATGAGATTTGAGACTCATTTTAAGGCATTGAAGCGAAGCGTATCAAGTGCCGGGGTATCCGGAAAGTATTGTGTATTTTTACTTCAGGAAATGCAAAGAGAATGCAATACCATAGCATCTAAAACGAAAGATTCTTCTGTTGTTACGCTTATAGTGAAATTGAAAGATGAAATTGAAAAAATAAGGGAGCAAATGGAAAATGTTAGATAAAAAAGTGGTTTTTCCTGTAGTTCTGACCGCTCCATCTGGATGTGGTAAAACAACATTAGCGAGATATTTAATTGATAGTTTCCCCGATATAAAATACTCTATTTCAGTTACTACGCGAAAACCAAGAAATAAAGAAGTTCCGGACAAAGATTATTATTTTGTTCCGGAAACAGTTTTTAAAGATTGGATAAAGGATGATAAGTTTTGTGAGTATGCAAAAGTTTATGACAATTATTATGGAACACTAAAAGAAACTTTGAATAACAATTTATTGAATGGATACAAAGTTTTAATGGATTTGGATATTCAGGGGGCAAAATCTATAAAATCCATTTATCCAAATAGTGTTAATATATTTATCTTGCCTCCATCCATAGAAGAACTTAAGACAAGATTATTTAATAGAGGAGGTGGTGAAAAAGATATAGACAAAAGATTGGAATTGGCAGAGGTGGAAATTTCTCATATTGGAGAGTTTGATTACGCTATTGTTAATAATAATATTCATGAAGCAATAGCTAAAATTGTTAGTATAATTAGAGCAGAAGAATGTAAAATAACAAGATTAGTTGTTTAATTAAATAAAAAGAGAGGATTAACTTATGGAAGAAAAATTCGTTTCTATCGATCTGGTGTGGGGAGAGTTTAAAAATAAATATGAAGGGCTTAACAAATTGATAGTAGAAGCAAAACACGGCGTAGAACTTACCGGAGATACTCCTAATAAAGCAATTTTTAAAGCTGTTGATAAAATGCTTTTAGGGAAAACTGTAGTTTTGCCGGAAGTTGTTCCTGAAAATAATACAAAACTTATCTAGCGATAGTCAAGAAGTAAGTTAAGCTATTATGTCCAGAATTGTATTTGGTGTAACAGGTGGAATTGCTGCCTATAAGACCCTTGATGTGGTTAGGTATTTTAGAAAACAACATCAGGATATAGATATTATTTGTATTCTTACCGAGGATGCTACAAAATTTATTCAGCCGTTATCTTTTTCTACTCTTTCGGGAAATGATGTCTTAACCGATCTTTTTGCACCTCGTAAAACTCCCGTCCATATTGAACTTGCTAAATCAGATCTTATAATTGTAGCACCGGCTACTTATAATTTTATAGGAAAAATAGCAAATGGTATAGCAGATGATTTATTAAGTTGTGTAATTGCAGCTTCAAAATGCCCTGTGCTTTTTGTTCCTTCTATGAACTCGGCAATGTGGGAGAATCCTATACTTATGGATAATATCAAGAAATTAAAAAAATACGGATACTACTTTTTGGAACCAGATATGGGTGCGCTTGCTACTTTGGATGTTGGAAAAGGAAGATTTCCCTGTACTGAGTTTATTGTAGAAGAAGCTCTTTGTCTTTTAAATACTTCAAAAAAGCTTTCAGGTAAAAAAGTTGTTATTACTGCTGGAAAGACTGAATCTTACTTGGATCCGGTAAGATGTATAACAAATAATTCTTCCGGAACAATGGGATATGAATTAGCTCGTGCTGCAAAGTTTCAAGGGGCTGATGTAACTCTTATTTCCGGGTCAACGGCAATTACTCCGCCAAACGTAGAAGTTATAAAGATAAAAACTATAGAAGAATTAAAAAATGAAACATTAAAATGTGCTTCTCATGCGGATATATTGATAATGGCTGCTGCAGTAGTAGATTATGTTCCTGTATCCTATTCTGCCAGAAAAATAAAAAGTTCTCGTAATTCTATATCTATAAAATTTCAAGTTACTCAGGATATATTAAAGCTCGCGAAGACTAAAAACAAAGAATTATTTACTGTTGGTTTTGCTCTGGAAAGCGATAAACATCTTGAAAATGCTAAAATAAAGTTGAAATCTAAATTATTAGACCTTATAATTGTGAATGATGTAAGTTCTATTTCCGCATTAGATACGCAACTTACTTTGGTAAATAAGGAGATGAAGATAAGAAAATTGCCGCTACTTTCTAAAAAAGAAGCTGCAAGCAAGGTATTGCATTGGATAATTGAAGAATATATATCATCTTCCCAACCTTTTTAAAACTATTAAATACCCTTTTGTGAATTCAATATTCAATTAATAATGATTAACTTTTTGAGTAGATTAGTATTCGTACTGGTTATTGTTATAACAAGGACGCTTCGTTTCAAAATAATAGGGAAAGTTTCTAAAAGCAGAGCTATATATACTTTCTGGCATAACAGTTTTTTTTCTTTAATTTATCCATTTAGAAAAGAAGATGTTGCATTACTTGTTTCGGCACATAAAGATGGTGAATACCTATCAAGAGTGGCTACTTCGCTTGGTTATAGGGTAATAAGAGGGTCAAGCAGAGGCGCGCATGCTATAAGCGGGACGCTTGAACTTTTAAAATTA
Organism: bacterium; assembly: GCA_028688815.1. Lineage (GTDB taxonomy): Bacteria > Hydrothermota > UBA3073 > JACQXS01 > JAQTXJ01 > JAQTXJ01. The sequence continues at coordinate 11,564 of JAQTXJ010000070.1, forward strand.
TCAACGAGTTCAATTGCGTTTGCAACGGATGGTCCCAAAGGACCTAGAAACATTGTAAAGATAGGTATAATAAAAATTTCCGAATTATCAGGATTAGCAATTATACCTGTTGGAATAAAAGTGTCAAAATATATAGAATTTAACAGCTGGGATAAGTTTCAACTGCCGCTTCCTTTTGCAAAATGTGTTATTAATATAGGCGAACCATTTTTTGTAAAAAAATGTGATGAAGAAACCAGAAAACAGCTTGAAAATGAGTTAATCAAATTAAATAACGATGCTGAATATATAATAAAACAAAACATTATTCTTTCAAATACTTGATAAATATAGTAATTAATACCCTCTCTAAAAAGATTTTACTCGAAACATAGTTTTTACTTGAAAAAATCCAAAACCTGATTAATATAATCCTCGTTACTTTAAAATATGAAAAAAATAATAATACTAATTGTTGGTGGAGTACTGGTAATAACCTTAATTGGGGTAATTATTAACGGAAGGCTGATTTTTGAGCGAACATTAGTAAAAGTTTTTAAAAAATACAAAATAATTCCTGCACAAATAGAAAGCGATATCTTTAATAAGGTTGTATTAAAAGATGTGAAATATGGTGAGATTGCGAATGCAAAAAAAGTATCTATTTATTATACCCCGCTTTATGTACTTAGGAAAAATATAAGCTTAATAGAAATAAATGATTTAGCCTTAACTCCTGGTAATGAGATTAATAAAATAACATTTCCTTTTGGGGTGGACAAAATAAAAATATTCAACGGAAATGCGGTTACTAAGCCTTCAAACGATACAATTGATTATACCAATATTATATGCAAATTAAAAAAAACAGAAATAGGCTTAAAGGTTACGATTTCATCCGGAGAATTATTATTTAATTCAAAGGGTATGCCGATTAAGCTAACGAATTTAAATGGAGATATAAGTTTAGTTGATACGATAGTTACAATAAACAAGTTGTCCGTAAACTCCGGGG
>JAQTXJ010000071.1 GCA_028688815.1 bacterium
TTGGAAAGCCGAGACTCTACCAATTGAGTTACCTCCGCATAATCTGGGCAGGGAAGGAGTCGAACCTTCGAAGGCTATGCCAACAGATTTACAGTCTGCCCCCTTTGGCCACTTGGGTACCTGCCCCTATATTCAAAAAAACTTTGTTAAGCTAATCATATAAATATCGTTATGTCAAGATTAAAATAACTTCTAAACACATAAATAAATATATTTTTGATTGCTTTTTGACTCTCTATAAATAATTTCTTTCTCAAAATACAAAATTCACACCTTCTCTAAAATTTTGTTTGACAAAATCACTATTTTTGTAGCATAATTCAAATTAAATATGCGATTCGGAATTATTTTATTTTTTCTCCCTTTTTATTTATTCGCCTGGCCAAAGGACAATTCAAAGGAGATTCAAAAAAAACTTACTACTGCGGAAAAAGAGCACTCTGCGCTTAAGGAACAGGCTCAAAGTATTTTAAAAGAGCTTCAGCGAATAAACAAAGAAATCGCAAATTCAAGGAAAAAGATACTATATCTTCAATACGAAGAACAAAAAATAAAAAACGAAATAGACGCATTAGACATTGCCACAGGGGAAACTCAGACTCAACTCTTTCAGAGAGAGGTTCTTCTAAAAAGCAAACTGGCACTATTATACGAAGAGAAAATTATTACTCCTGACATTACAAATTCGCCCAATTCCGAGCTTGAAAATTTTTACACCTCTGAGATACTGAAGACAGAAAAAACGACTACTAATGCTTTATCGAACCAGGTGGATACGCTTTCTTCAAAAAGCACTCTGGCGAAAGAAAAATTTGCAGAATTATCCGAAACAATGGGCCAGCTTGAAAAGGAATACTCAAAGGTTTTGCAAAACCGCAACAACAAAGCTTCCATATTAAACGCGGTAAAGACGAAGGAATCCGAAAAAGCCAAACTCATAGAAGAATTAAAAAGTGCCCGTGCCAACTTAGACAAATTGATTTCCGACAAATCCCAGAAGCAAACCATTCAACAACTAACGGACATTCTCTGGCCCGTCAAAGGACGTATAATCTCCAAATTCGGGACAACCATCGATCCCAAAATCGGCACCCAGCTCATAAACAAGGGTATTGACATTTCCGCTCCCTATGGAACCGACGTAATCGCGAGCAGCAACGGCAAAGTCATACACGAAGGCACATTTCTCGGGTATGGCAAAATAATTCTTATTGACCATGAAAACGGCTTCAGTTCTTTGTATGCGTACTTATCTGAAACGCTCGTAACGAAAAACGACAAAGTTTCGAAAGGTGAAATAATAGGCAGAGTCGGCTCAAGCGGATTAATTGACGAACCAACTTTACACTTTGAAATCCGCAAAGCAGGCGTAGCCATTGATCCGTTAACGACATTACCATGAGTTTTAAAAACATTACAGGACAGGAAGTAGCAAAAAAATTGCTTCTAAACACCCTTAAAAACAGCCATGTAGCTCCTAATTACCTCTTTCACGGCCCAGAAGGTGTCGGCAAAAAATCAACCGCCATAGAATTCGTCAAAGCTCTCAATTGCCCTGAATTCACAACCCTTTCCGACAATTGCGACATATGTAAAAATTGCAACTCCATATTCTTAAATAATAATCCCGATTTTGATATCGTTGAACCCCTCAAAGAAGGCAGGAAAGAGCAAATAAAGACCATACGAATCGAACAAATCCGCAACATACAGTCAAAATACTCTTTCCGCCCGGTATGGTTGAAATACAGGATCGCCATCATAAACAAAGCAGAACTACTGGAAGAGGAAGCCGCAAACGCTTTTCTCAAAATCCTCGAAGAACCGCCAGAGTTCACCCTTTTCATACTCATCACTTCCAATGTCAACGCCATTCTCCCCACCCTCAAATCAAGATGCCAGCCCATCAGGTTCCGAAAATTAAATACCTCCGAAATGAAAAATATATTGGACAAAAACATTTCTGATGATATTCTTGAACTCGCCAACGGGAGTATATCCCGTGCCGTCAAGCTATTAGAGCCTGATTACGCCGAGTTCAGGAATAAAATAAATAAATTCTTTTCGGCTTTGACGGAAGACAGGATAAGCACATTGGCAGAATTGGAAAAAATGGAACTGCAGGAAATAATAATTTACGGACAGCATCTCTATAAAAAAGAATTGGCCAAAATAGCTGCCAATCCGGCTTCTCTAAAAAATACAAAATCTTTTATCCGCTTTCTCGATGCAATTAATACTTGCGAAAAAGCATTTATTGCCTTAAAACAAAACGTGAACAAAAAAGTTATCCTTTACTGGCTCGCAAAACAACTGCCAAGCCTGCAGCAATGACAAATAATAAAATATCAACCGACAAATATCCAAAAGGAATAAAATGATTTATAAACTTAAAATAGGTGAAATAGAAGAAGTTTTCGCCACCGCTCCGCAAAACCTCTCGTTCGAAAAAGACGAACTCGTAGTCGTTAACGCTCGCAGCGGCGATGAAATCGGCACTATCACGGAAATCCGCGAAAAAACCGAAAAGAAAATCTCAGCCAAAATAATCCGCAAACTCACTCCAGAAGACCTTGATACTTACAATAAACTTCTCGAAGAAAATACGAAAACTAACGCCCTTTGCAAAAGCAAAGCCATTGAATTCAACCTCCCCATAAAAGTCATCGAAACACGCATCCAATTCGATAATCACACCCTCCACATATACTACGTTTCCGAACAAAAAGTCAACCTCAAAACGTTCTTGAAAGAAGTATCCAACGCCTATAAAGGAAAAATAGAAGTTCATCCAATCGGCTCGCGCGAAAGCGTCCGCCAGTATAATCCCTACGGTATATGCGGAAGACAGGTCTGCTGCAGCAAATTCCTCGCCGAGTTCACTCCCATCGGTACGGATTTAATTGAACTCCAGAACCTCAGCTGCGGCAACACGAAACTCACCGGCGTCTGCGGAAGACTCATCTGCTGCCTCGCTTACGAAAAAGAATATTATAAAAAAGAAGCCGCTCAAAAAGCGCAAGCCGAAAAAAAGGAGCAGGCCGATAAAGAAGAAGCCGAAAAACAAGGCATCGTAACTAAAGAAACTCCCGCTCCCAAAGAAACCAAAGAAACTCCCGCCAAAAAAGAAGGTCACAGATGAAAAGAATACTCGTAACTTCAGCTCTCCCCTACGCAAACGGCCCTCTCCATATAGGCCACGTCGCCGGAGTTTACCTCCCCGCCGACATTTACGTCCGCTACCAGAAACTCCGTAATAGAGACGTCATCCACATCTGCGGCACAGACGAACACGGCGTCCTTATTACTATCAAAGCAAAACAGGAACACACCACCCCGCAAGCCATCGTAGACAAATATCACGCGGACATAAAATCAAGTTTCGATAACCTTGGAATAAAATTCGATAACTTCTCACGCACCTCCAAACCCATACACGAAAAGAATGCGCAGGAATTCTTCCTCGACCTCTACAACAAAGGTTTCATCACACCGAAAACCGAAAAACAACTATATTGCGATAATTGCAAACAATTTCTACCCGAACGTTTCGTCGAAGGCACTTGCCCGTTCTGCGGAAACGATAAAGCCCGCGGCGACCAGTGCGAAGCCTGCGGAAGATGGCTCGAACCGACGATGCTCAAAGAACCAAAATGCCAGATCTGCCACAACACGCCAACCCTGAAAGAGACTAACCATTGGTTTCTCCGACTCGACCTCCTGCAGGAAAAATTCAAAACCTGGATCTCATCAAAAACCGACTGGCGCGAAAACGTCCTCGCTCTCTCGAATAACTGGCTCAAAGAAGGTCTCGAACCTCGAGCCATCACACGTGACATAAATTGGGGCGTGCCCGTTCCTCTTCCCGAAGCGCAGGGAAAAGTCATCTACGTTTGGTTTGAAGCGCTTCTCGGGTACATCTCCGCCACAAAAGAATGGGACGAAAAACGCTGGGCTGATTACTGGCTCTCCGAGGATACTCAGCTCGTTCACTTCCTCGCGAAAGACAACATCGTTTTTCACGCAATCGTTTTCCCTTGTATGTTAATGGCTCACGGCGATTTCATTCTCCCTTCCGAGATTCCCGCGAACGAATTTATGAATCTCGAAGGCAAAAAAATATCCACCTCGAGAAACTGGGCTGTCTGGATTCCCGAGTATCTCAAGTCTTTTGACCCTGACCCGCTCAGGTACGTCCTCACGATTAACGCCCCCGAAAAAGGCGACGTGGACTTCTCCTGGGACGATTTTATGACGAAAAATAATAACGAACTTTCCGATATTCTCGGCAATCTTATCAATAGAACACTCGGCTTTATTAATAAATACCTTAATAATAAAATACCCGCTCCCAAAGATTACACCCTCGAAGACACTGAACTGCTCAGCCAAATCGTCATCACAAAAGAAAACGTAGAAAAATATATTGAAGGTTTCGAATTCAAACTCGCGCTGAAAGAAGTGATGGCGCTTGCAAAAGAAGGAAACAAATATTTCGATTACCAGCACCCCTGGGAACATAACGAACGCACACCCACAGTCATTTACATAAGCACCGTCCTCGTTTGCAATCTCGCCGCGCTCCTCAGTCCGTTTCTGCCTTTCACTTCCGACGCCATAAATAATATGCTCGGATTCAAAGTCGACTCCTGGGATAACATCGGCAAATTCGCCGTTCCGTCGGACATAGACATCAAAGAAGTCAAAATACTTTTCAAAAAACTCGACAAAGCGCAGATGGAAAAAGAAAAATCCAAACTCGGAAAAGCGCTTGAACCGGCTACTCCCGCAGTCCCGGAAAAATCGACAATCACTTATGATGATTTCAAAAAACTGGATATCCGCGTAGGCGAAATAAAAGAAGCCGTTCCCGTAGCGAAAAGCGAAAAGCTGTTAAAGCTCAAGGTTCTCGTGGGAGACAAGGAAAAACAAATTCTCGCAGGCATAGCAAAAAGTTATACGCCGGAATCGCTTGTAGGGAAGAAAGTCATAATCCTCGCGAATCTCGAACCGCGGAAAATGATGGGCGAAGTATCCGAGGGAATGGTGCTTGCCGCGTCTGATGCAAATAATATCGTCGTCCTCACACCCGAAAAAGACGTCCCGCCGGGCTCTCCCATCAGCTAACTCTTCTTGTTTGTTATTTGTTTTTCTTTTTCTGACCACTGACCACCGACCACTGTTTTTTGTTTTCCGTTCTCTGCGTTTATTCGCGTTCATCTGCGGTTAAATTTTTTGTTCTTTGTTTTTCGTGCCTTTTTATATTTCATACTGGAGTTTACCCCGCAATGTCAAGATCTCGCCTTAGGCGGAGCGGGGTGGTTCTCCGTTTTCTGTTTCTTGTGAAAATCGTGCCTGTCCGCCGCAGGAGGATGCGAATCTCGCCTGTCCGCCATTTCGTTTGGAGGATGGTTCCAATTTGTTTTCTGTTGTTTTTAACCCTAAATCTTTCTGTTATTCGTGTATATTCGCGTCCATTCGTGGATAAAACTTTTTTGTTTTCTGTCTTTTGTGTATTTCCGTTTCTATCCGTGAAAATCCGTGTTAGGAGTTTACCCCGCAATGGGCGGGGTGGCTAAAACTCTCTTTTTGTTGTCTGTTCAAATCTTGTGAAAATCGTGCCTGTCCGCCGCAGGAGGATGCGAATCTCGCCTGTCCGCCATTTCGTTTGGAGGATGGTTCCAATCTGTTTTCCGTTCTTTTTAACTCTATCCCTTTCTGTTTTGTCTCTTACAGTCTCTTCAAGTCCCTGTTTAAATTCTTTCTGTTAATTTTTCGTTCTCCATTTTAATTCGTGTATATTCGCGTTCATTCGTGGATAACTTCTCTGTTTTTCGTGTTCTTCCATATTTTCGTGGTTCTCCGTTTCGTGCTTTTTAGTGTTTTCGTGCTTTGGTGGCTAATTCTGTTCCATCTTTACTCTTTTCCTTGACAAAACTATCTTTTCAGAATATTTAAGTATTAAGATACTTGTTGATAAATAAGGAGAAAAAGTGATTAAAAAATATTTGCTTGTATTTATTATCATTACAGGAACAAACTTATTCGCATCCGCTCCCGATACCCTCTGGACAAGAACTTTTGGAGGAACTTCCAGTGATTATGGCCATTGCGTTCAGCAGACTTATGATAGCGGGTTTATTATTGTAGGTTCTACATCTTCTTTCGGAGCAGGTTATAGTGATGTTTATCTAATCAAAATGAATTCTTCAGGCGCCACATTATGGACAAAAACTTTCGGCGGGAATAGCGTTGAGGGTGGCTATTCCGTTCAACAGACTTATGATACCGGATTCATCGTTACGGGATATAAAAGCCCCGGGAATGTCTATCTGATTAAAACAGATTCTTTAGGTGACACATTATGGACAAAAACTTTCGGCGGGAATGGCAGCGTCTGGGGATATTCAGTTAAACAAACTCAAGATAGTGGTTTTATTGTTTTAGGATATGCAGACTCTTCCAAAAAAGATTATGGCGCCACATATCTCATCAAAACAAATTCTTCAGGCGATACATTATGGACTAAAATTTTTAACAGAACAAGTTATGAAGGCGAATATTCCTTGGCTCTATGCGAAGACAGAGGCTTCATTATCGTTGGAGACCGTTTAATTCGGACTGATTCCTTGGGCAATACCCTATGGACTAAACCTCTTTGGGGGTCTTCAGTAGTCCAATGCAACGATGGAGGATTTGTTGTTATCCAGAAAGGTGGTGGCAATGTTGTTTTGACAAAGACAAATTCATCGGGCAATAATTTGTGGATAAAAACTTATGGTGGAGTTGAAAATGATTATGGACAATCAGTAGCAAAATGTACCGATGGAGGATTTATTATCGCGGGAACTACAGGGTCTTTTGGTTCAAAAGATAGTAGTATTTATTTAGTACGGACAAATCCATCCGGAGACACCCTATGGACTGAAATCTTCGGAAAAAATGACCTTAATTTTGGTTACTCGGCGCTTCAATGTGCTGATGAAGGCTTCATCGTCTTGGGCAATACATTCTCTCTCAGTAATTACCAAGATATATATATAATTCGATTGGGGAAAGAAGTCGGAGTAGAAGAACCCTCCTCTCCCCAATCCAATCCGCAATCCCCAATCCCCAATCCAAAATTGGAAATCTCCCAAAACCCCTTCTCTAAATCCACAGTCATCACCTATCACTTATCGGAACTGACCACTGACCACCGGCCACTGACCACTCTTTGTATCTACGACCTCGCCGGCAAATTAGTTAAATCTTTTCCTCTGACCACTGACCGCCGACCACTGACCACTAATGTCACCTGGGATGGTACCGATAATAATGGCAGAATGACAAAAACAGGTATTTATTTTGTGAAACTGACTTCAGTTTGTCATCCTGAGCGTAGCGAAGGATCTATTACAACAAGCATAACAAAAAAATTAATTCTAATGAAATAAAAAGGGTAGGCAGGGTTTTAATCCAGCTAGGCTGGGCTTTTATGCCCTGTTATAAGTAATTCATCTCTGATTTTGATGAAATAAGAGAAATATGAAATCTTTTAACTATTTTTTGTTTAGTCTTATTTTCTCAGTTCCTGCTTATGCGCAGTTTTCACCTGAACAAATATTCACCCACAACTCGGTTGAAGACAAAATGCCTACTATGTCGTCGAGTGTGTCTTTGAATCCGGTTATAATAACCTGGATCTCGGACGACTCTTTAATGTATGCCGAATGGGAATATGATACCGTATGGACTAACATAGAAAAACTCAATCCCGACTCCCTGTACAATAATAAAAATCCTTTAATGGTATACGGCAAAAACATATTATGGCAGGCTAAAAACAAAAACGAATTCGGTATATATTATTTAAACTATCAAACCGTGTGTAAAATTTTTTCTTCCCCTGATTCAATTTCTAATCTTGGGTGCAATCTTTCCTATAATAAATTAAGACTTGTCTGGGAACAGTGGGACGGGAACGATTATGAAATATATTTCGCAAACGTTACTTTATTATATAATGGGTCGATTTCCTGTGGCCCGCCATCCGCAATTACCGACAACAATTACGATGACAGGCGTCCTTCGGTATCAGGAAGGGGGCTAAATTCGGAAGATAGCACTATCCTAATTGTCTGGGAACAGTTTGACGGCAACGATTATGAAATAATGTCCCGATTATTTAATGGAACAAACTGGGATTCTATTACGCCGGTTACGAATAATTCAACCGATGACAAATTTCCTTCCATTTCAAAAGAGTTATCCTCATATTCCGGTATCAGTTTAGCCTGGCAGCACTGGGATGGCAACGATTATGAAATATGCATTAAAAAATTTCATCAAGGAATATGGAGCGCGGAAACGCTCCTTACCGATAATAATGTTAATGATGAAAAACCTTCCATTGAACACGGGTATGTATTTTATGAATATCCTGATAGCAGCATCACCGGAATTATAGTATGGCAAAGGTTTGACGGAAACGACTACGAGATTATGTCCCGTCTAGAAAACGGCGAAACACACTTATACGAAAACGAAGTTCAATTAAGCGAAGAAGATTCTCTGGACGATATAAACCCCTGCACTGCTATGGCTCCGCCGGCAATTAAAAATAAAGATTCTTACGGAGATGGGATAGTAGTCCTATGGGAAAACGGCAAAGGAAATAATAAAGAAATATCCTATACCTATGGTTATACACCCTTAAGAGCCATCGAAGACCCCTCAAATTTGGATTTTGGATTTCGGAATTTGGATTTGAAAATAAGTAAAAACCCTTTCTCTAAATCAACAGTCATCACCTATCACTTATCGGAACTGACCACTGACCACCGGCCACTGACCACTCTTTGTATCTACGACCTCGCCGGTAAATTAGTTAAATCCTTTCCTCTGACCACTGACCGCCGACCACTGACCACTAATGTTACCTGGGATGGCACCAATAATAGCGCCCAAGAACTAAAATCAGGAATTTATTTTGTGAAACTGACTTCAGTTTGTCATTTGGAACATCTGGAACATCCCGCTCAGGCGGTGACTGAGCGTAGCGAAGGATCTAATACAACAAACATAACCAAGAAATTAATTCTGATGAAGTAAAATAGGAGAATTTATGAAAAACTTATTAATATTATTTATAAGTTTTATCCTACCGATACAAATCTTTGCACAGACAGAGATGTGGGTGGCGAGGTATGATAAAAACCACTCGGAGTGGGCAAATACAATTGCAGTGGACAAAAATGGAAACGTGTATGTGGCAGGATTTACTTCTGACTCAATGACTGCTAATGATTATGCGACCATAAAGTACAATAGTTCGGGCGATACAATGTGGACTAGAATATATAATGGAACGGATAATACTGATGATGAAGTAAGAGCAATGGCAATAGACGACAGCGGGAATGTTTATGTGGCAGGATATAGTAACGGCTCAGGCACTTATGACGATTATGTGACGATAAAATATAATAGTTCGGGCGATACAATGTGGCTCAGAAGATATAACGGTCCAGGCAATGGCAATGATATTGTCCGCGCAATGACAGTAGACGCAAGCGGTAACGTATATGTGACAGGAACAAGTATTGAGTCCGGTGATAGTTGGAGTTATAACTATGCAACAATAAAATACAATAGCTCGGGAGCGGAACAGTGGGTTAGAAGATATGACGGACCGGGCAACGCCAATGATGATGCAACCGCAATTGCAGTGGATGAAAACGGTAATGTATATGTTACGGGGGAAAGTAAAGGCGCAGGCACTGAGTATGACTATGCGACTATAAAATATAATAGTTCGGGCGACACAATGTGGACTAGAAGATATAACGGAACGAACAATTACTATGACAGGGCACACGCAATTGCAGTGGATAATAATGGGAACGTATATGTAACGGGAGAAAGCGATTCTGACTATACGACTATAAAATACAACAACTCAGGGGCGGAACAGTGGGTTAGAAGATATGACGGACCGGGCAATACTAATGATTACGTAACGGCAATTGCGGTAGATGACAACGACAATGTATATGTTACGGGGGAAAGTTATGGTTTAACCACTGGTTGTGACTATGCGACGATAAAATATAATAGTTCTGGCAACACAATGTGGACTAGAAGATATACCGGATCGGACAATGATTATGGAATTACAATGGCAGTGGATAACAACGGGAATGTTTATGTGACAGGAGATAGTTATGATTCGCTCACTGCTTATGACTATGCGACGATAAAATATAATAGTTCAGGCGACACAATGTGGACTAGAAGATATAACGGAACAGGCAATGGCGATGATTATGTCCTTGCAATGGCAGTGGATAACAACGGATATGTGTATGTAACGGGAGGCAGTCAAAGCCTTGGAAACTTTGATTTTTTGACGATAAAATATTCAACGGCAGGAGTTGAAGAAAAATCTAATCCCACCCCCCCTTCGACTACGCTCAGGGTAAATCAAAACCCCTTCTCTAAATCTACAATCATCACTTATCACTTATCGGAACTGACCACTGACCACCGACCACTGACCACTCTTTGTATTTACGACCTTTCCGGCCGTTGCGTAAAAACACTTGTAAACGGAGAAAAACCCGCCGGCGCTTATTCCACAACCATCTCCTCAAACGACCTCAAAACAGGAGTCTATTTCCTAACCCTTAATGCAAATGGGACCAAAACCACAAAAAAACTTACAATTATCAGATAAAAGCAGGAGTCAAACTATGAAAAAATATCTTATTTTAACTTTAATCTTTTTCCCGTTAATTTCCTCCGCACAAAACGAGCTGTGGGTTGCAAGATATAATGAACCGGGGAATGATTCTGATGTGGCAACCGCAATAAAAATAGATAAAAGTAATAATGTCTATGTCACAGGATGGAGCAAAAAGTTAGACAGTTCTTATATCTATATAACCATAAAATACAATAATATAGGTGATACTATGTGGGTTAGAAGATATAGTGGTTCAAATAATGCACCTGTAATAGCAATTGATAACAATAATTATGTTTATATGGCAGGAACAAGTTACGATTCTATCACAAAATATGATTATGTTCTAGTAAAATATGATTCCAATGGTAATATAGTTTGGGATAGAAAGTATAGCGGACTTATCAATGGCAAAGATAGAATAACGGCAATAACGATTGATACCAATAATAATGTCTATGTCACAGGAGGAAGTGATGGCTCAGGCACTGATTACGACTATGCAACAATCAAATATAATTCATCAGGTGATACGGTATGGGTAAGAAGGTATAATGGACCAGGAAATTACTGGGATGAAGCAACTGCAATAGCAGTTGATAATACTGGCAATGTATATGTTACTGGGGGCGACTGGGCACCAGGGAGTAGTTTCGATTATGCCACAATAAAATACAATTCATCAGGTGATACAGCATGGGTTAGAAGATATAATGGTCCGGGAAATGGCATTGAAAATGCAACTGCAATAGCAGTGGATAATTCTGGAAATGTTTATATTACAGGATTCAGCGATGGCCCAGGCGAGCAAGAAGATTATGCGACAATCAAGTATGATTCATTAGGTGATACGATGTGGATCAGGAGATATGATGGAACGCTAAATAGTTTGGATTATGCAGAAGCAATAGCAGTGGATGATTCCGAGAATGTTTATGTTACAGGGGAGATTAATGAATCAATCACTGCTTATGACTACGCAACAATCAAATACAATTCAATGGGTGATACGGTATGGGTACGAAAGTACAATGGGCCGGGAAATGACTTTGATATGGCAACTGCGCTAGCATTGGACAAAACTGGCAACATATATGTTACAGGAGTTAGTTATGATTCAAGCTGGAAGACTGACTATGCAACAGTTAAATACAATTCATCAGGTGATACAGTATGGGCAAGAATATATAATGGCCCGGGAGATTACTGGGATAAAGCAACTGCAATAACAGTGGATAAGTCCGGGAATGCATATGTTACAGGAGTAAGCGAAAAAGACTATTTGACAATCAAGTATTCAGCAACAGGGGTAGAAGAAAACTCAAATACCACTTACCCTTCGATTACGCTCAGGATAAACCAAAACCCCTTCTCTAAATCAACAATTATCAAGTATCAAATACCTGCCGCAAGTAAAGTTTCGTTGGCTATTTACGATATTTCGGGAAGTTGTGTTAAGACAATTGTAAATGGGGAGAAAGAAGCGGGGAGTTATACTACAATCCTAAACGCAAACGACCTAAAAACAGGAATTTATTTTGTGAAACTGACTTCAGTTTGTCATTCTGAATCCGCCGCAAGCGGGGAAGAATCTAATATGATAAACACAACAAAAAAATTAATTTTAATGAAATGAAAGGGTGAACCCGAAGTGGTTCATCCCTGGGAGAAAATATGAAAGAAATATTTATTTATAAAATTGCTCCTTGGTTATTAGGAGCTTTTGTTGTCGGAGGAACAATCTTTTTATTTTATTATGTGT
>JAQTXJ010000149.1 GCA_028688815.1 bacterium
CTTAAATACAAAATTCCGCACAATCAAAGACTGACAATTTCCTTGAGTCTTTACTATAAAAACTCCCGTATAAACCAAATGTTCTTTTCCGCGAAGCGTTTTCAACATATCACGCGCTTCTTCTTCGCTTTTCGGTTTCCCGAATATCTTGTTATCAAGGGTAACTATGGTATCCGCAGAAACTACAATACTGTCGTCTACTTTCTTGACGACGCTCATAGCTTTTTTCTCTGCAACCGTCAAGACATAATCTTCCGGCAGCATATTAGTTATATTTTCATCAACTTCAGGACTCATAACTTCTATTGTCGGGAATACCGCCTTCATCATTTCTATCCTTCTCGGGGAACTACTAGCGAGAATCAGCTTAATTGCTGGTAGAAAAGTTTTGTTTTTTAACATCGTATTTTATTATCTTAATGCGAATTCCACAAAAGTCAATGTTATTAGTTATAACTCTTTTCTTCTTTTGGAATTGTCTGCTTGTAGGGACACGATTCCTGACTGCCGTTAGGCACGTTATCGTGTCCACATAAGATAGAATAGTCAATGTTATTCGTTATCACTTTCTATTCTTTTATAATTTTTATGGAGTGCAAAATCGGTGATTTTGCCTATATTTTATGTTATTGTATTTTCTATTCGTAGGGACATAGCGCGCTATGTCCTTTGGTGTGATATACATTCTATTAAATTACCCCGTTTATCTTTTCAACTTTATGTTCTCCTTTTTGGGTAGCCGGGGCTTTTATGCCCCGGTAATATTATTTCAAGCTTATGTTCCCGTTATTGGGTAGGACGGGTCACTTGACCCGTATGTTTTTTCTTTTCAATCCGTGAAAATCCCTGTTTACCTGCCGTAGGCATGGTCTACCGCAAGCAGGCGTGGATAAACTTTTCTGTCTTTGTTATCTTTTTTTCGTGCCCTTCTATATTTCGTACTTTCGTGGTAATCTTTTCTGTTGTCTGTTTTTCAATTTTCTAAATTCTTGTATGCGTGCATCTGCGACTGCCCGCCGTAGGAGGGTTAATCTGCGTCCAAATTTTATCTGTTTTTCGTATTTTCTGTTCCTCTCTATTTTAAACTCTGTGTTCTCCATGATTTGTTCTCTGTTATCTGTTACCCCTAAAACATTTTTTTAGTTGGACTTTCCCGCCTTGGCGGGATTAGACCAACTTATCCAGCTTCGCAGAGCTGGGCAACTGCCCCCGTGTCTATCTTTCTGTTTTAAACTTTGCGTCTTTGCGTGAGAAACTCTTCTAATCCGTATCTGTTATTCGCGTTAATTCGCGCTCATTCGTGGATACTATTATCTGTTTCTGCTGTTCCTTTTCTCTGCGTACGGAGTTTACCCCGCTGTAGCGGGGCGACTTTTCGTTCTGTGAAATCTCGTGGTTATTGTTTGTTAATCCGTGTAAAAGGAGTTTACCCCGCTATGTCGAAGATCCCGCCTTGGCGGTGAGCGGGGTGGCAAATTTCTTTTTCTGTAATAATGTTACTTGTTATTTTATTGACAAACAAAACATTATCTAATATTTATTCTTATATCCATTGGAACTGTAATTTACTTAATATGAAATTAAAACATACAATAAACTCCTTAACTTGTATTCTCCTGACAATTTTGAGTTTATCCTGCACTATGTATTCGGATTATGAAATGTGGCAGGGAGCACTAAACAGAAGCCCTTTGTTTTCCAAAATAGAAAAATATGAAATTTCACATTACGGATTTATCCCAATTTTTTACTCTATTCCAAAATGGTCAAATGAAAATACTATATACTTTGTTGAGTATACCAATAAAAATAGAAAAAAAGCTCATTTATACAATATACCTCATACGTGGTGGGAATTTAAAGGCAGCGCTTCTATAATCGGATATAATTTAATAACAGAACAAAAAGATACATTTGTTTCTATCCCTTGCAGCACATCTACAATAATAGACTTTGCAGTGTCGCCGGATGGCAAAAAACTCGTATACTCTACCATAGATATTCCTGCTAATGCTATCTTTTATAGACTATTTTCTAATGCTATGTTCTATAGAGTATTTTCTAATGTTTATGATAGGGAATTTCTCGATACGGAAGATTACTCCCTATATATGGAAAATTTCAAGAAAATACCAACCTGTATAACATTTATAAAAGAACTGCAAAATGATTCTGTCCCCAAAGTACTTTCTAAAAGTTTTACCCTTTGCTTCGGATTTAATTGGGATTCTCAAAGTAAAAAACTGGCTTTTCAAACAGGAGAATATAAGTTAAAACAATTTTGTTGGTATGAATATTATAAAGAACATAATATATTTGATGCTATGCATCGCGTAAAAAGAATATGCTCTTGGTATGGGGACGACCCTTATGAAACAACAATGGATAATAACTTAAACTTAATATCCCATTCAAATGTTTTAATCGATATTAATAATTCAAGTTCTGTCGTAAAACTACCTACGGGAAATATCCTGAACTTTTCCGAAGATGGCTCAAAAATATTTTTTATGGATTCTGTTTCCGGCAACACAAGATTTTGTTCCGTTGATACATCGGGGAATAACCTTCAAATAATTGTTTCTAAGATAGAATGCGATGTTTATAATACTTTATGGAATGATGATTTATACCATGTAAAACGTCCATTTTTTATCCCCACAAAATATGCATGCAAAGACTCTAATCAAATTCTGATTTATCCGGTAATTCATATATATCATAATAATATAATCCCGGAAATAGTAGATAATGAACTAAGAGGAATAGTTTTTTATAATATTAAAACAAATAAAAGAGATAGTATTTTATTTGGTAATATAAATATAAAAGATGCACGTTTTATATCTTCATGGGATCATTATAAAGATATACGTTCTATATCTCCTTTATCCTATGCTATTTCCCCGGACAATAAAAAAATAGGCATATTCCCCAAAATAGAATCCGATGTACTTAAAAAAAAGGATATGTATATCTGCAACTACAGCAAAGAAATAGAGCAAATGTTAAAAAGAATAAACA
>JAQTXJ010000150.1 GCA_028688815.1 bacterium
TGGGATGGATGTAATGAAACAGGTATTTCTGTCAGCAATGGTATTTATTTTGTTAAACTATCCGCCTCAGGCGGAGAAAAAGAGAATTTATTACTAAAAGTCATTATGCTTAAAAATTAAATTAAGTGGAGCGGGATAATCCTTTCGTGGCGGGAAAGGGCTTCTTATCCGGATTGGATATGAATCCCTAATCGCTAAAGCTCAAGGGCTTCTTATCCGAAGAGCTGGATATGAATCCCTAATCGCTAAAGCTCAAGGGCTTCTTATCCGAAGAGCTGGATATGAATCCCTAATCGCTAAAGCTCAAGGGCTTCTTATCCGAAGAGCTGGATATGAATCCCTAATCGCTAAAGCTCAAGGGCTTCTTATGGAACTTGGAAAATTTGAGTTAACGGTTTTATGTGAAGGGACATTTTTAGTAGATGGCGGGGCTATGTTTGGGGTAGTACCAAAGGTTTTATGGAATAAATATAATTCTTCAGACGAATTAAACAGGATAGAGTTGGCGCTTAATTGTCTTTTAATACGGACAGGAGATAAGAATATACTTATAGATACAGGGATTGGAGATAAATTAGGAGATAAACTAAAGAAAATATATGGGCTAACCCGTAAAGATGATTGGTTACTTGGGAAAATAAAACCGGAAGATATAAACATTGTAATAAATACTCATTTACATTTTGACCACTGTGGGGGCAATACTTGTATTGAGGGCGGTGTTTTGACACCTACATTTAAGAATGCTAAATATATTATACAAAAAGGTGAATGGGAAGAAGCAATAAATCCAAATGAACGAGCCAAAGTAAGTTATTTGAAAGAAAACTTTTTACCTATTAAGGAATATGATTTGCTTAATTTAATAGAAGGAGAGGTAGAAATTTGTCCCGGAGTAAAGACTTTAGTTACGGGTGGGCACACAGCTTATCATCAAGCTGTTTTTATAGAATCGGATGGGAATAAGGCAATTTATCTTGGAGATTTTATTCCTACGGTTTCTTTTTTAAACAAGTCGTACGCGTCGGCTTATGATTTGTATCCTTTAGAAATAATGAGAAATAAGAAAGAGATTCTACAAAAAGCATTTGAGGAACACTGGTTGTTGATTTTCGACCACGATAATAAGGTTGCGATGGGGTATTTAGATAAAAAGGAAGAAAAGTTTGTTATAAACGCGGTATAATAATCCCTAAGACTATCGTCTAATGAATTCATACCTGATAGGCGGATTAACTACCGCAAGACATATAAACATTGTCCATTCCAGTGGAGCTGGATAAAAAGCTCTAAAAACTGCCCGCATTATCAAACGATGAGAATTGCTATTATATCACATAATATTGTAAAATACGGGTCAGGGCAGGGGAAAGTTACGTATGAGTTAGTTAAGTATTTATTAGAAAAAGGATATTTTGTAGATTTGTATGGTGAAACTGTAGACGCCAATCTTATCCAGCATAATAAGATTAAATTTTTTATTATAAAGATTCCTCAAAAACCGGCTATTATCCGCAATATTTTGTTTCTTATAATTATTAATTGGAGGTTAAAAATTATAAAGCGTAAAAGAGCTGAATATTATGATATAATTCACATAGACAGCGGATGTACTACGACGGATTTTTGGGATATAAGCACCTGTCATTATTGTCATAATAGGAGTAAAAAATATGAAAAAGGAATATATCATAGGTTTTGCGCAATAGTAAACAGCTGGTCAGAAAAATGGATGTATAAGAAACTAACTATTCCCGAAAGCTTTGGAAATAATAGTATGCAAGGCAATAAAAATATTATTGCCGTTTCAAAAAAATTAAAGGATGACTTGCAAGAATATATAGGGATAGCCCCTAAAAGAATAAATATTATTCATAATGGTGTGGATTTAGAGGAGTTTACTCCTGATAACCGTGACATTTCCCGTAAAAGGGTATTAGATTCATATCTTGCCGGTACCACTGACAGGAATAATTTTATTATGCTTTTTGTCGGGGACTTAATTAAACGTAAAGGAATAGATTTATTATTAAATGCTATGAAACAGATGCCACGGGATATTAAACTATTAATTGTGGGGCAGGAAAGGATTGCGTATATTAATAAAGTAGCAGAATATGGCATGGAAAACAACATTAAATTTATAGGATTCCAAAGTAACATTGCAGAAATTTATAGGGGGGCGGATGTTCTAGTCGTTCCGAGTTTATATGATAGTTTTGGAAATGTAGTTTTGGAAGCAATGGCTTGTGGAACGCCGGTTATTGTATCTAAATTTGCGGGGAGTTCTGAAATTATTAGCGATGGGATAAACGGATTAACTTTTGATACTTTTGAGGAACTTGTAGAGAAGATGGAGTTATTATATAAAAGCAGGGATTTATATAAATCAATTAGTATAAAAGCGAGAGAAACTGCAGTAAAATATTCTTGGACAGCTATGGCAACAGCTGTAGAAAAATTATATATTTCGATGTTAAAACAGGACAAGAAAACCCCCTAAGACTAAAGACTTATTTACAATTTCTAAATATGCAAACATTAATAGAAGCATAATATGATAGGTAAGATTATAAAAAAACTAAGATTAGCTGTTGAATGACCAAATAACCAAATTACCTAATTACTTAAGAATAGGGGGAATTATGGGAAAGATATTATTTTTATTTATAGGATTTATATTACCTTTACAGATTTTTGCACAAAATGAAATGTGGGTGGCAAGGTATGATGGACCTTACGGGACAGGAGGATTTGACCATGCGTTTGCGATGGCAATAGATGACAGCGGGTATATTTATGTAACAGGAACAAGCCTTGATACAACTCTTTGCACTGACTACGCAACAATCAAATATAACAGTGCAGGGGATACGGTATGGGTTAGAAGATATAACGGACCAGATAAATACAGTGATGATGATGCATATGCAATTGCGGTTGACAAAAATGGAAACGTATATGTGACAGGAAGAAGTACCGGAATCGGGACTTATTACGACTATGCGACAG
>JAQTXJ010000151.1 GCA_028688815.1 bacterium
ATAAAAGGTTTCGTCGATACTCTTCTTATGGTTAAAGTTCCCGAATCCAAACGCACAAAGTTCTTAAAAATAATCAAACAGGAATCAAACAGGTTGAACCAGCTTATTAGCGATTTACTTGACCTTTCCCGTATCGAATCCGGAAGGGTGGAACTTAGATTTGAACCCGTTGACGTTTTAAAAAAATTGGAAGCCGTAAAAGCGGAAATTTCCGGTAAAACCTCCCGGAAAAAACTTTCTTTTGAAATAAAAGTGCCGGCTTCTTTGCCACCGGTAAAAGCCGATAAAAATGCTTTGTTTCAAATCCTTATCAATCTTGTCGGCAATGCAATTAAATTTACGGAAAAAGACGGGAAAATTGATATACAAGCCGAACTGTGCAATAAAAAAGAATGTGTCAAATTTTCTGTCCGGGATACGGGATATGGGATAGAAAAACAATACCTGGAAAAAATATTCGAAAAATTCTACAGGATTGAAACTTCTTCGCATAAAATCCCGGGAACAGGATTAGGATTGCCGATTGTTAAAGATCTGGTGGAAAAACATAACGGGAAAATATGGGTGGAAAGTAAACTAGGACAAGGTAGCGTTTTTTACTTCACTATACCGGTTTTTAAGGAAGGATAACAATGAAAGACATAGATACGTTAAAAACAATACTCGTAATAGATGATGAATACAATCTTTGCACGCTTTTACAATTTCATTTTCAGATGGAAGGATTCAAAGTGTTTACTGCGCATAATGCGGCAGAAGGCGTAGAAGAGGCAAAAACAAAACTCCCCGACCTTATTTTGCTTGATATAAAAATGCCGGACGCAAACGGAATACAGGTGTGTAAAATCTTAAAAAGAACCCGTAAAACCAGGCACATCCCCATATTTATGATTACGGGATTATCCCAGATGGGCGTTATGGAAGATGCCTTTAAGGCAGGCGCAAGCGATTACATTGCAAAACCTTTTGATGTAACCACAATCGTGGAAGTAGTTACCGGAAAATTCTTAAAACTCTAATTCGGTTTTGTTAACAATTCCTCTTATTTTATTTTTCTATCTAAACTATCGCTCTTTTCTTCCGATTTTTATTTTATGCTTGACATCCGTTTGTATTAAAATTAATATAGTAAAAGACTATTTGTTTCAGGAGGGTATAACAAATGAAAAGGGGTTCCCTTATTTTAGGAATATTATTAATTATATGTGGTTTAGCAAGGGGAGACGGTGGCTTGACTAAAAAAGATTGTAAAGGCTGCGACCGGAACAAGCTTGCCATACCAATGACTCCTCTTACCGTTTTTTATGCGGACAGTTTTTGCGGCGGTTATGTGGCAAAAGGCGTAAGTCTCCGTAGTACACGTTCAGGCAATATTACGATTAGCGGTATTCCTGCCGGTTCTACAATCAGGAAAGCTTTTCTCTACTGGAACGCATTGACTTCAACGCTGGATTCTATTGGCGGAAACTCCGGTGTTTTTAACGGCACTCCGATTACAGGTCAAATTACGGGTTCGGACGACGACCCTTGCTGGTCTGTTGGGTATTCGCAATCTTTTAGAAAAGATGTCTCTTCTCTTGTCACAGGAAACGGAACGTATAGCCTGACTTCGTTCAACGGAGGGTATTATGCCGAGGGGGCAACTCTTGTAGTTTTTTACGAGAATACTACTCTCAGCAAAAAATCTTTTGTGCTATACGATGGAAATGTGCTTTTTGCCAGCGCTACCGGCGTTGAAAGCTATAATTGGACAGTACAATGTATACAAGCATCAAGCCCTGTAGTTGAAGCAAAAATCACATATATTATTGCCGATGGACAAGGCCCGGGACTCCCGGATTTAATGTTTTATAATGATTCATTATTAGACACTAACTGCACGGAAGGTTTTGACGGTCCCTATTGGGATACCAAAACTTATGACGTCACTTCTCTCACCCCCCCTGGAAGTAACATAGCTCAATGTCGATATGAATTAATAGATGGGACAGCTGGACAGGACTGCGTAACTCTTCTGGCATGCGTTTGGGAAGTCAGCATCAGCTCTTCCTGCGAAGGGAAGATAGAAGAAGAAAGCCGGCTTAATAGTATGGAATTAAGTTTTAATGATGGGAATTTGATATTTATAATTCCCGACAAAGGATATACATCACTTAGTTTGTATGACGTTGTGGGGAGACGCGCCAAAATCCTGTTTGACGAAGAAGTAAATGCAGGAATTTACACGACAGAGATAAACAAACGAATACCAAAAGGTGTATACCTTGCAGTTCTAAGACATACAGGCAAAAACTCAAAACCGGAAACAATCACAAAAAAAATAATACTCTGGTAATTTTGCGTAGGGACAATTTTTTCTACTCTTTTTTTTCTTGCAAAAAGCAAATCCACAATATATTCTGATTTTAATTATTGAACATAATATTTGTCAGAGAAAAAATCCAGCGGAGCTGGATCCGGATAAGAATCTCTAATCCACCTCAGGTGGAAAGATTTTCTAAGGAGGAAAAAGAAATGTGGAGCAAAGCGACATCCGCCTCAGGCGGAAGAAACATTTTCGGCAGTTTTTTAGTCGGGATTTTATTAATCCCGGTAGTTTCATTCGGCGGACAAAAAACCGCGGTTCGTAACGTAAACATTCAGCGAACTGACATTCTTGAAGCAAAGGGCAGAACAAAATCAGGCGTCCCCTCAGAAATTAATTACCAGGGGTGGCTCGGTTATGCATCCGACACTTCAGCAATCACGGCTAAAATTAATATGATATTCAGGTTATATACCACTCCGACGGGAGTTACTCCCCTATGGAATGAAGCTCAAGACACCGTGCAAGTAAGCAAAGGAGTATTCAATGTATTGCTCGGCAGTGTAACTCCAATACCCGACAGCTTCTTTAATAATACTTCTCTTTACCTTGAAACACAGGTCGGGAGCGAAGTTTTATCCCCGAGGAAAAAACTCACAAGCGTCGGTTATGCAATAAA
>JAQTXJ010000152.1 GCA_028688815.1 bacterium
AAAGGTCAAGTAAATCGCTAATAAGCTGGTTCAACCTGTTTGATTCCTGTTTGATTATTTTTAAGAACT
Organism: bacterium; assembly: GCA_028688815.1. Classification (GTDB taxonomy): domain Bacteria; phylum Hydrothermota; class UBA3073; order JACQXS01; family JAQTXJ01; genus JAQTXJ01. The sequence goes on from JAQTXJ010000152.1 coordinate 70, forward strand.
TTGTGCGTTTGGATTCGGGAACTTTAACCATAAGAAGAGTATCGACGAAACCTTTTATAGAAGAGAGGGGAGTTCTGATTTCATGGGATACGTTGGAAACGAATTCATTTTTTATTCTTTCTGCTTCTTTCTCTTTTGTAATATCTCGCAGAACTATTACTGTCCCCAATCTTTTCCCGGAATGATTAAAGACAGAAGATATTCGTCCATTTAAGACTCTTTCTGTGTTAGTTGCCCTATCCGTAATTATAAGTTCTTCTGTATAATATTCATGTCCTGCTTCTAACTTTCGGGTTGCCAGGTCTAAAATTTTTACATCTTCTAAACAATCAAGCACGTGTTGTCCTGTCACCTGTTCTTTTTTGACACCCAATAGCCCTTCGGATGCCGAATTTACTGTTAGAATATTGCCTTTGGGATCTATTACAAGTATCCCGTCAGATATACTTTCGGCTGTGGCGTAAAATTTATTCCGCTCTTCTTCAAGTTCTTTGGTCCTTCTTTTTTCTTGTTTATCGAGGTTCTTTTTTTCTTTTTTAATTCTTTCAACGTTTTTTTTGACATCGTCAATCATCATATTTATGCCTATTCCAAGCGCATCAAGTTCATCATTTTTATCCGACAGCTGAACTTGCTCTGAGTAAATTCCTTTTGCTACATTCATAACAATTTCAATCATCTTATTAGTTCGAATTATTGTTTCATCGGAGTTTGGGGCTCCATTGTTACAGGCAATTTCTTTGAACTTATCTGACGTTATTCTTTTTGTAGCCATTCGATTGCTTCCTCTTTTATGTTAAAAAATTTCATACCTTTCTTTTTGGAATTTCCCATAAAAAAAGCTGCAATTACTTTTGCAACCGGGTTCATTCCAATTATGGCAAATTTGCCGATATCTTTACTTTCGCTCAGCGCATAAGTCAATTTTCTTGCTTCCATAGAAGGTTTTCCTGAGTTCGTAAGGTCTACGAAAAACCTTACTTTCCCGTTAATCATATTTTCATTTTTATTTCGTTCAAAAAATTCGTACAATGTATTTACTGTTTCCGCGGAGAGGTCTCCGACAAGAGTTGCATAAAGTATTTTATCTTTTCCAAAACATAATTTATTTGGGCCTACTTTTATTTCTATTTCTTGTTTTTTCATTTTAGTATAAGTTATCTATTATTCATTTAACCATACAATTGCATCTCCTTGTGTATTGAAAAAATTTATATCTTTCTTCCTTGAATTTCCCATAAAAAAAGCTGCAATTACTTTTGCAACCGGGTTAAATCCTATCAGGGCAATCTTACCGATATCTTTACTTAATAGGCGCATCAATTCTTTTGCTTCCGTAGAAGGTTTCCTTGCATTCGTAAGGTTTATAAACATTTTTACTTTTCCATCAACCATCATTTCGGTTTTATGGAGTTCGAAAAAATCGTATGTTGACTTTGCCATTTCCGTAGTATACTCCCCAACAATAGTTGCGTAAAATATTTTATCTTCTCCAAAATGAAGTATGCTTTTTCCTAACCGTATTTCTATTTTTTTGTTTTCCATTTTTTTATTTTTTATTTGAATACACTTTAAGATTCTTTTTTACCGAATCAAGCAATTCTTTCATCTGGAAAGGTTTGGCGATATACTCGTCAACGCCCGCTTCTTTAGCTTTTTCCCTATCCGAAAGCTGAACTCTTGCAGTGAGCATTATTACGGGACAGGTTTTCCATAAAGGTTCGCTTTTTACTCGTCTGCATAATTCCAAACCGTCCATTGCCGGCATCATCATATCGGCAATTATCAAGTCCATTTTATTTTTTTTCATTATGTATAACGCTTGTTTGCCATCTTTCGCGGACTTAACAAGATACCCTGCGTCCTCCAGATTAAACCGCAGCAGGGTAATCAGATGAGAATCATCGTCTACGATTAATATTTTCTTTTTCATATTTATTTACCTATAGCTTCGGTAAATTGAATATATTCAAAAAATCCTACTCTGTCAATGTTTATTAATTAAGGGGGATTATCGGGAATTTTGTGGAGTCTTATAAAACTATGCCAAACGAACTGACAGACAGGAGAAAAAGCAAAAGACAAGAGAAACGGGGATGCAAGAAACAAGATTAACCCGGGCACCCCGGCATAGATAAAAAGGAATTCCTAAAAATTCACAGATTAACGAATTACTTGACAGATTAACGAATATCCTTATATTAGACAATAATTTATGAAATCTTTTAAAAAGATTTTAGGTTTGGACATTGGCGGGACCAACATAAAAGCAGGCGTATCAATTCGACCTCCCGAAATAGTAGATTTCAAAAGTTTTCCCACGGATACATCCGCTATCCGCGAACAAATTGCATCAATCGCAAAAACTTTTAAACCGGACGCAATCGGTATAGGCATAGCGGGTCTCGTCGGGAACGGAATCATATACTCTTCCCCGAACCTTGCAAAAATTAACAACACTTCCTTGAAAGATTTTCTCGAACATAAACTTAAAATTCCCGTCACCGTAGAAAACGATGCCAATATGTACGCATTCGGTGAATGGAAATACGGCTCCGGCAAAGGTGCCCACAGTATGTTGCTTCTCACCATCGGAACGGGAGTCGGCGGCGGAATTGTAAACGACAACAAATTATATACCGGCGAAGGATTCGCAGGAGAAATCGGTCATACTACCATCGCCCCGGACGGGGCTGCCTGTGAATGCGGGAACTACGGTTGCCTGGAGACTTTTGTCGGAAGCGCGGCAATCGTGCTTAAAGCGAAACAAGGACTTATGCTCGGAGTAAAAACATCACTTGTTAAACACTCCAAAATAACCC
>JAQTXJ010000153.1 GCA_028688815.1 bacterium
CTAACCCGAGAGAGAGACACGAATTATAAATATTCGGAAATTTATTAACGAATTTTTCACCGAGATGCGTTACGTCAAGTAAAACATAGTCGGTATCGGTGCTTTTAAGTTCAAAATGTATGGCGCGCGCTACTATATCCCGTGAAGCCAATTCTTTTCTGGCATCATACTTTTCCATAAAAGTGTCCCCTTTGGACGTTTTTAGTATCCCGCCTTCGCCTCTTATAGCTTCTGATAACAGCAACGCTCTTTCTCCTATTTTCTTTCCGTAAAAAGTTGTAGGATGAAACTGCACGAATTCCATATTTGCGATTGTTGCGCCTGCTCTATATCCCATTGAAATTCCGTCTCCTGTGGCAATTGAAGGATTAGTCGTGTGCAAGTATACGCTTCCTGCGCCACCGGTCGCGATTAAAGTTATTTTTGAGAATATGGAAAATATTTTGTTGTTTTTTTCGTCCAATGCCCAAACTCCTATACATTTCCCATCTTTTAATATAAGATCAATTGCAATCCAGTCTTCGAGCAAAGTTATGCCTTCGGAACTTGTGTTATGAAGCAGTGAGTTTTCGATTTGTGCGCCTGTTGCGTCTTTTGTGTGGACGATTCTGCGCATAGAATGTCCGCCTTCCATACCCAAATCTAATTTCCCGTCTTTTGCTTTCGTAAAATCCACGCCTAATTCACAAAGTCTTTTAATTATGGAAGGCGCTTCGGTTACCATTATTCTGACTGCCTTTTCGTTGCAAAGCCCGGCTCCGGTATGCAGAGTGTCTTTTATATGGTATTCTATGGAGTCTTTTGAGTCAATCGCCGCAGCTATGCCGCCCTGCGCGTAGTTAGTGTTTGCTTCGCTTCGACCTTTTTTGGTTATTATCGTCACCTTGCCATAAGCTGCGGATTCAACGGCAAAAGCAAGCCCCGCAATTCCACTCCCGATAACTAAAAAATCTGTTTCCATTAACACAAAAACAATATCTAAAAACCTATATTGTCAATAAGTTTATAAATAAGATATTGGATTTGAATTATTGAAGTATTATGTTAATTCGGTTTGCAAGTCTTCGCGAGGTCAAAATCAATGAAATCGGAATGATTAATAATAATTGCTTCCCTTGAACGCTCAAGAGTATCTCCTTCGTGGGAATGCGCAAGTATTATGTGAGCTACTTCATTTGGCAGTTTAACTTCAAGCGCAAGAGCATAACCTATCGCGGGATGTCTTGCTTTATTGCCAAGAAAAGATTTGACGATTTTACCATCTTTACGTTCGTATTCAATGAGTTTTCCTACATCATGAGTTAATCCACCGGCTATAAGAATATCCATATCTATTTTAATTGCAGGATTGTCTTTTAATACCGTATTAGCAATGTTTACTGCAAGTTCCGTAACTTTATTTGTATGTTCAATCAATGAAGTTTTTGCAGGAATTAGCAAAGTAAAAGGTATGTCGTCTATTTTTTCCCAGTTCCCTCTTTTAACACCTAGAAGCCATGCATCTATAACTCCCTGTTTCAATGCAGGATTTTTTATAAGTTCCAATTTTGGAAAAGTTTTTTTTATGTATTCTGCGTTTATCATTTTACCCCTTTGCTATCAAAAATTTAAGTAATCCGCCCGCGTTAATGATTTCGAGTTCAAGATTTGCAAGTGGATTTGCCTGGTAAATTTCTTTGCCCGTCTCAGAATCTATGATTTTCCCTGTTTCGGGATAAACGGATATAATAGTACCCTCTTTAATTGAGGATATATTTTTGCATTCTAATAATGGTAACCCAATATTTATCGAGTTCCTGTAGTATATACCTGCAAATGATTCTGCGATAACAAGAGATACTCCGAGCCCTTTTATTGCAACGCCTGCATGTTCTCTTGATGAACCGCAGCCAAAGTTTTTCCCTACGACCATTATATCGCCGGGTTTTACTTCTTTTATGAATTTCTCTGCTCCCGGTACGCCTTCCATAGCGTGTCTTGCCATTTCCTGTTTATCGGTTAACGGTAGATATTTTCCGGGATATATCTGGTCAGTATCAATATCATCCCCAAATTTCCAAATTCTTCCTTTTAGCATAGTTATTCAGGTACTGCAATTTTTCCCGCTACAGCCGTAGCTGCAGCCGTAGCAGGTGAAGCCAAATACACTTCCCCGCCTTTACCTAATTTACCTATAAAATTACGATTTGAAGTCGAAACCATTGTTTCGCCGTTTGCGAGAATACCGGGATGTCCTGTCGTGCATAATGCGCAACCCGGGTTTACGACTACCGCTCCCGCAGAAAGGAATATTTCATAAAGGCCTTTTTTCAATGCTTCTTTTGCCGCGTTCATTGTGGCAGGAACTATTATCAATTTTATCTTTGCCGTTTTACCCTTTAATATATCTGCAGCAGCTTTTAAGTCTTCATATTTGCCGTTTGTGCAGCTTCCTATAAAAACCTGATCAATCGGTGTCCCTGCGACTTCCTTTACCGGTTTTACCAGGTCCGGTGAATGTGGACAGGCAATTTGCGGCTCAAGTTTTGAAACGTCAAACTCATATTTGCTTTCATAAATTGCATCTTTATCTGCCGTGAAGATAGAATCTTTAGATTCTACAAAACCGATTTCCCCGGACATTTCGGTTACCATACTTGTCATCGTGATTCGTTCTGCCGTATTCATAGATTTTACCGTATTCCCTGTGAATTCAACGGATTTATTTATGGCGCCGTCAGTTTTTAGATTTTTTAGAATATATAATATAACATCTTTTGCGCAAACAGGTTTTTTTATTTTCCCGTTTATTTCAATTCTTATTGTAGGTGGAATGCGATACCATAGTTTTCCGTATCTCATCGCGCCGGTTATGTCGGTTGTGCCGACACCCATTGC
>JAQTXJ010000072.1 GCA_028688815.1 bacterium
AAAAAGCAGACAAAGGAACGATTTCCTTTATCATAGGGTAGTCCTTGTATTTGTCCACTAACGGCAGGACTTCGGTTTTGTCCCTTAATAAATCTATTTTGTTAATCGCAAGGACGGTTGGTTTCTCTATCTGGGTGAGCAAATCAAGTTCCAGATAAAACGGCTCTACGACGAGCAAAACTACGTCGGTTTCTTTTAATGTGGCGAGCGCGGATTTTACCATCAATCTTTGCATAGTATACATAGGCTTAAAGATTCCCGGCGTATCCATAAATATTACCTGGTAATCCGTTCCGTTAAGGATGCCGAGTATTTTGTGTCTTGTAGTCTGCGGTTTATGCGATATGGCAGTGATTTGTTTGCCTATGATTTTATTTAATATGGTAGACTTGCCGACGTTCGGCCTGCCTACGATTGTTACGAAGCCTGATTTCATAGTTTAATATCCCGCCCACCGTATCTAACAATTTGTTTGATTGTTTGATCGTTTAGCTGTTTGAACGTTAAAAAACACCTACGCAATAAAGTCCAATTAATCATAGTTTAATCTTCGTTTGGTTTATTATCAGGCGGCAAGGAACAGTTTATTCTTAGCGCTTTTATTTCCCTTGCTTTGCCCGTATTTTCATCTATATCCAACATTACGCCGTTAAGTTGTTCGTTTCCTTTTGCCGTATCAAACCTTTGCGGAACTCCGAGAGTAAAGTAGTTTATGGATTTTTGCGCCACAACTCCTATCACGGAATCAAAAGCTCCCGTCATACCTGCATCCGTTATAAAAGCAGTTCCTTTTGGCAGTATTTGCGCGTCCGCAGTTTGTACGTGAGTATGGGTGCCGATGATCGCTGACACCCTCCCGTCAAGATATTCCGCGAGGGCTCTTTTTTCCTCGCAGGTTTCCGCGTGAAAATCCACGATAATAGTCGGGGTGTTTAATTTGCTTATTTCCCTGTCTGCCGTTTTGAACGGGCAGTCAATACTTGGCATAAGAGTTTTCCCCGAAAGGTTTATCACGCCGATTTTTCCGTCCATAAAAGTTTGCGTTCCTTTGCCCGGAGCAGATTCAGGATAATTCGCAGGTCTCAAAAGATTTAATGCGTTTTCAAACTCGGGAATTATTTCCTTTTTGTCCCAGATATGATTTCCCGAGGTAACACAATCAATACCGTAATTCCTGAACTTTTTTAGGATTTTAGGCGTTATGCCAAACCCGCCTGCGGAGTTCTCTCCGTTTACGATTACAAAATCAACATTATCCGACTTTTTCAATTCAGGCACAAGCGTTGATACGACTCTTCTTCCCGGTTTCCCGAAAATATCACCGACAAACAATATTCTCATTTAGCACGTGTGACTGCTCTTGTTTCCCTGATAACGGTAACTTTAATTTCACCCGGGTATTTCATTTCCTGTTCAATCTTTCTGGCAAGCGAATTTGCAAGCTCAAATGCCGATTCGTCACTAATCTTTTCCGGTTCTACCATAACTCTTACTTCACGTCCTGCCTGTATGGCATAAGCTCTTCCAACACCGTCAAAAGACGTTACGATGGATTCCAGTTTTTCCAGTCTTTCCACGTAAGCTTCAAAAGTTTCTCTTCTTGCGCCCGGTCTTGCTCCCGATATTGAGTCGGCAGCTTCCACGAGAACCGCTATTATTGAAGTTGCGGGTATATCCCTGTGGTGAGCTTCTATTGCATTTACGACAAGATCGGTTTCACCGTATCTCTTCGCTATGTCTGCGCCTATTTTCTGGTGAGTGCCCTCGTATTCCTGCGACAGGGCTTTTCCTATATCGTGAAGTAAACCGGCTCTTCTTGCTATTTTAGCTTCGGGCAATTCCAACTCCGTTGCCATAAGGTATGCAAGATTGGCTACTTCTTTTGAATGTATAAGGACATTTTGTCCGTATGAAGTTCTGAATTTAAGATATCCCAAAAGTTTTACCAACTCGGGATGCACAGTAGAGACTTTCATTTCCATTATAGTCTCTTCACCTATTTTCTGCACAATCCCGGGGAATTCTTCTTCCACCGTTTTGACGAGTTCTTCTATTCTGGCCGGGTGAATTCTTCCATCCGTAAGAAGCCTTTCAAGAGACATTTTTGCTATTTCCCTGCGTATGGGGTCCATAGATGAAATGAAAGCTACTCCCGGTGTATCGTCAATAAGCAGGTCGGTTCCCGTAAGCGTTTCAAAGCATTTAATGTTACGGCCTTCCCTTCCGATGATTCTGCCTTTCATTTCATCCGAAGGAAGCGCTACCTGAGCAACTGCCGATTCTACGATATGTTCGGTTGCGCATCTTTCTATTGCAGTGGAGACTATTTTTCTTGCTTCCCTGTCGGCTTCAAGTTTTGCTTTTTCTATTTCCGTCCGGATAAAGAATTTCGATTCGTCTTTGACTTTTTCTTCAAGATTATGGAATAATTGTTGCTTTGCTTCTTCTTCGGTCATACCCGCGATTTTTTCAAGTTTCCTGTTTTCCTCCATAATCAATGAATTGAGGCGGTCTGTTTTTGTGGTGATGCTTTTTTCCTCGTCCAGTAATTTAGTTTCTTTAGAGCTCAATTCTGCCTGTTTAGCCGTAAGCAGGTTTGCCCTTCGCTCAAGGTTTGATTCCCTGTCGTCTAGGTATTTTTCTTTTTTCTCAAGAATTGACTCTTTGGCTCTTGCCCTGTCATCGAATTCAAGTTTTTGTTTATCCCTTAAAGTTTTAATATCAAACTGAGCGCTTAACTTAAGATGTTCTGCTTCTTTTTTTGCATCTTCAATAAGTTTTTTGCTTTCGTCTTCGGCTTTTTTTGTAGCGGTAGTTTTTAAGCGCATCTGGAGTAAGAAAATACCTACTCCCCCGATTGCTATACCAACTATAATTAAAGCGATTGTCTGAATTGCTTGCATTTTAAATCATCCTCCCTTTTTGTCCAAAAATAAAGGTTCCCCATATATGCCGTGTAGAGAGGTATCTTGAAACCCTCAAATAAGGTGGGCACCGCCGAAACTGAAGGCAGCCCCCTGCTGGAAGGTTACTGGCTCAAGATATTAGGTCTCTATCACGAACATCACAGGGAACCTAATTTATGTTCTAAAAGAGCGATTGTTGCTTTTATCTTGTTTCTTCCTGTAGCTCTTAATTCCCGTTCCTGAAAAAGTTCATCTGCAATATCTAATGCAGCAAGGACAACCGTATCAACAATGTTGTTAGTAGCGTCTTTAAGTGTTTCACATTTGGAAGTTACATACTTTGCTACATTCTGCATATATTCTTCCGATGTGTCACTTTCTATTGTATACTCTTTACCGAGCATTTTGAGTTTAGTTGTCATCTTTTAACTGTTTTACGTTATCAAGTAAAACTTTCAACTTGCCGCAAGCAAGTTCCTTTTTTTGTTGAAACTTACTTCTTTCTTTTTGCAAATATTCATTTTCATTCCTCAAGGAAGTTATTTCCTTAAGAGCTTTATTTGCCAGTATTTCTAACTTATCTTCCAGTGTTAAGGTTTCCATACCTCACATTCCCGCCCCAGCGGGATGTTTTATTTTAATTTATCTCAAAGAACTCTGATGCTTCTTTTGTACTGTCAAATTGACTTTTTGCACCTTTTAATCCATAACTCTGAATTTCTATGTTTTTATCTTTACTTGTATACTTAACTATGCCTAAAATAGGCACCAAATTAGATAACCAAACTTCGCTATCCTCCTTTTTTAAATATGCTGTTTTAAATTTTCCTGCGGGTAATGTTATAACTTTCCTGATGGCTTTTAACGAATCGTCTATACTTATAAGAGGTAAACCGCATTTTATAGAAATTTTGTCAGTTTCAAAATTTATTGCTTTTCCGCCTAATTTTCTGGCAATAATCCTTTGGGGCGCATTAAATTCGTTTTCCTTTATAAGCATTTTTATTATTATTCCCGGTTCCTCAGTTTCTACCCAGAACATATCAGAATCTTTTTTCACGATAGATATTTTAAATGGCTCACCGTTTATACTATAACATACCCATTGCCCTGTTTCCCATTTAACAGGCTTATACTTAACGTTAGTATTACAGCCTTCCAGGAGTAAAAGGGTAAGTACGTAGAAACCACATCGTAGTAAATTATTGCTTCTTGTCACCGTATTGAGTTTGAGTAAAGTTAAACTTCTACTACTTGTTTGGTTTTAACCGTACTTTTTACCTGGTCCACAAGCTGGGCAAATACCTCAGGTCTTTCTTGCTCAAGCCATGCTAATTCTTTCCTGTTGACCTGGAAGTTTAAAACTTTGAGTGCCGCAATAAATTTACTATAGGGAATACCTTGCTGCCTTACTGCTGCGTTTATCTGTAGTATGGATAGTTGGCGATGAGTTCTTTTCTTCTTCCTTCTATCCTGATAAGCATACATTAAGGACTTCATTACCTGCATTCTAGCTATTCTATAGCAGGAACTTCTCTTGCCTCTGTATCCCTTAGCAAGTTTTAACCATTTTTTTCTTCTGTGCCTTGTTTTCGGACCACCTTTTGCTCTTGGCATAATACTCTCCCTTTAAAAAATAATAAATACTAAAATAACAATATTTCTTATATTTGTCAAGAAAATTGAATTTTTTATTTAATCTTCCTGTAGGGTATCAACTTTTGAACCCTTGGTAAATCAGCTTCACTTACGTTCCCGGTCTTCTTTAAGTGTCTTTTCCTCTTTTTTGCTCTGCTTGTCAAGAGGTGAGACTTATTCGCGTTCTTTCTCTTTATGTCATGCGCTCTTGTTAGGAAACGTTTTCGGGCTGACCGGTTTGTCTTTATTTTGGGCATATTTACTCCTTTTTGGTATAAGCAATAAATTCATTATTCTGCCGTCAAGTGTAGGTGACTGCTCAACTGAAGCAATATTCTCTAACGCCGCAGAACAGGTTGCAAGAATTTCCCTTGCCCTGTTTGCATAAATTATTTCCCTACCTTTAAGCATAAGTTTTATTAATACTTTATCTCCGCGAGCCAGAAACTTTTCTGCCTGTTTCAATTTTACTTCTATGTCCGCACTCTGGATATTCAAACTTACGTTTACTTCCTTGGTTGTGCTGGTCTTATGTTTCTGCCTGTCGCTTTTATGCTGCTCATATTTATATTTTCCGAAATCAATTATTTTGCATACGGGAGGTTTATCATAAGGAGCAATTTCCACTAAATCCAGCCCTTTTTCATAAGCCCTTTTTAATGCTTCACTCCTTGATACAACTCCTGCCTGGGTCCCGTCAAAGTCTATAAGCCTGACTTCCGAAACCATAATCCTTTCATTTATTCTCAGATACTTCGGTTTGTTAAAATTTCCCACTTTCCTCCTTTGCTTTTTAAGCGTTTTTCATTATTGGTTAGGTAATTTTACCTGCGGTAAACACGCAGGTTGCGATTTTTCTTTAATTGAATCAATAAAACTGTCAAGTCCGAATACTCCCGTATCTCCTTTGCCGTGTTCCCTTACCGATACGGTATTTGTATCCTTTTCTTTATTCCCGATTATCAATATGTATGGTATTTTCTTCATACTTGCATTTCTTATTTTTGCTCCTATCTTTTCGGCTCCAAGATCTAACTTTACTCTTATATCGTTGGCAAGTAATTTTTCGTTTATGGTTTTGGCGTATCCTTCCAGTTCCTGCGAAACTGTTGCTATTACAACCTGTGTCGGGGATAACCAGAATGGAAAAGCTCCGTTATACTGTTCGATAAGACAACCGATAAACCTTTCCATAGAACCAAGTATCGTGCGGTGTATCATAATTATCGGGTGCGGTTTATTGTCTTCGCCTACATAAGTTACGTCAAATCTTGACGGAAGATTGAAATCAAATTGTATTGTAGTTGCTTGCCATTGTCTGCCGAGCGCATCTACAAGTTTTATGTCTATTTTGGGACCGTAAAATACTGCTTCGCCTTCAGCCCTTTTATATTTTAAGCCTCTTTTGTTTAAGACTTCTGCAAGGCTTTGTTCCGCAAGTTCCCATGATTCATTGCTACCCGCATATTTTTCTAAGCTTTTCGGGTCCCTGACGGATAAATCTATATGGTATTCGTTAAACCCAAAAGTTTTCATCATAAAGTCCGTTAATTCAAGTATGTCGGAGACTTCATCTTTTACCTGATCTTCCCTGCAGAAGATATGCGCATCATCCTGTGTGAAACCTCTCATTCTTAGTAATCCCTGGACGACGCCGGATTTTTCGCATCTGTAAACGGTCCCGAGTTCGGCATATCGTATGGGTAATTCTTTATAACTGTGAATTTTGTTTTTGTAAATTAGTATATGGAATACGCAATTCATTGGTTTGAGGACATAATCGTCTCCCCCGAATTCCAGTTTGGTCATATGCTCGTAAAATTTCAAATGTCCCGACGTTTCCCAGAGCCCTGCTTTTGCTATATGCGGAGAGGTTACGATCTGGTATCCTCTTTTTGTATGCTCTTTTTCCCAGAAAGTTTCTATTGATTTTCTGATAATTCTACCGTTTGGAAGCCAGCATACAAGCCCGGGACCTACTTCTTCGAAGACTTCAAATATTTCCAATTCTTTGCCTAGTTTTCTATGGTCCCTGAGTTTTGCTTCTTCAAGTTTTTTTAACGCATCTTCCAGGGATGCGATGTCCGGGTGACTTATTCCGTATATACGCTGAAGCATTGGATTTTTTTCGTCGCCTTTCCAGTATGCGCCGGCGACACTTAATAACTTAAATGCTTTAACCATACCCGTAGATTCTATATGTGGTCCCCTGCAGAGATCCGTAAAATTGCCTTGAGTGTAAACGGAAATAGCCCCTTCTAATTCTTTAATCAGTTCTACTTTGTAGATTTCGTTTTGGGATTGGAAAAGTTTTAATGCGTCGTCTTTAGTTATTTCTTTTCTTTCGAACTTATAGTTTGCATTTATGATTTCCTGCATTTTGGCGGATATTTGTTTTAGGTCGTCTTCGGTGAACTTGTGTTTCAGGTCAAAATCATAGTAAAAACCGTTATCTATGGCAGGACCAATTCCCAGTTTAACGTCGGGAAATAATTCTTTTACTGCGCCGGCAAGTATATGAGAAGTAGAGTGCCAGTACGTCTTCATTTCTTCTTCGTTAAAGTTATTCATAAATATAATTTTTAGGAACATACTTATAATATGCCATATTGTCAAGAATAATCGTTGAGAAATGAGAAAAACGGTATCCATTATACTGTGCTTGATAATAAAATATACGATACAAATAACGATTAGCCACCTCGCTTGCCGCCAAGACGGGATCGTTGACATAGCAGGGCAAACTCCAAACACAGAGAAGAAGAATAGAGAACAAATTATATCCCGGTAGAGCTTTATAACTACCTGTGCCGGTTTTGATTCCTGTTTTTCGAATTTTAATTTTCAATTTTTAATTTAACTCTTGACAGAATACAAAAAAATGATATGTGATAAATAATGTTGCTTTTTTACATCTTAACGCAAATAAGTACAACTCCATTAAACATTATTCCTCCTTCGGAACTTACAGCTTACGATAACCCGAATGATGATGGAAAAAAAATAAATATTGAGTGGACTTTATCGCCGGATGATTCTTTACTTGACGGATATGAAATATGGCGTTCGGAGATAAAAGACTCAGGATATTATAAAATAGGGTATATAGGTCGCCAAAAAGCTCATTATCAGGATGCGATGCAGGTTAAAGAAGGTGTTACATATTATTACGAGATAAGATGCAGGGATCGGAATTATAATTATTCTGAATTTTCAGTTCCTTCTGAGCCTGTAGTTTCTTCTTCTCAATGGTATGATAAAAACAAGACGAATGTATTATTTGGATTATTTTTATTTTCCTTTATAATTTTAGGCGCTATTTTTCAGGCGAAGAAAGGAAAAACTTTGTTTATACGTAAAATTAACGGGCTGGATGCTCTTGATGAAGCTGTAGGCAGGGCAACTGAAATGGGCAGGCCTGTCCTGTATGTTCCGGGACTTGGCGGCGTAGGCGATATTGCGACTATTGCGGCCATAAATATTTTATCTCAGGTTGCCAAAAAGACGGCAGAGTATAATACGCCGATTCTTGTTCCCAATTGTGACCCAATAGTAATGAGTGTTGTGCAAGAAGTTGTGAAAGAAGCTTATCTTGAAAAAGGAAGACCCGAGGGCTATAATACTGAGCACATATTTTATTTAGTTGGCAGTCAATTCCCTTATGCTGCAGGTGTAGGCGGTATAATGGTAAGAGAAAAACCTGCAACTAATTTATTTATGGGGTATTTTGCAGCGGAAGCGCTTATTTTAGCCGAGACGGGAAATATAAGCGGTGCAATACAGATTGCAGGAACCGATGCCGTATCCCAGTTGCCATTTTTTATTACGGCATGCGATTATACGATTATGGGAGAAGAATTATATGCTGCATCCGCTTATCTTTCGAGAAATCCAACGCTTGTCAGCGGTATTAAAGGACAGGATTACAATAAGTTAGTTTTATTGTTTTTCTTAATACTTGGAAGTATTTTAGGATTAATGGGAAATAACTTTATCGTAAATTTATTTCATAGCTAATTATGAGAAAACTTGTTCCGCTTAGAATATGTTTAGTATGTGGAATTGTAATGTTAATACAGTTTTTCATTCCACATAATTATTCACAAACTTTTTTCCAATATGCGTTAGACTGGTTGATAGTATGTGGGGTTTTTGCAGTTGTTATAGGGTTGGATAGTAATTTCCGTTTACATTTGACAAGAATTATACGTAGAAAAAAGGGTTGGGGTTATAGCCTAATAACTATGGTTGCCGTATTATCAGTGGCTTTTATAGGTATTAAATTTGGGATAGGCGCAGACTCTTTATTTATGAAAATATATAGGAACGTAGAAGTTCCTATGGATGCCACTATGTTTTCTTTGCTTGGATTTTTTATGGCTTCAGCATCTTTTAGGGCTTTTAAAGCTAAAAATAAAGAAGCAACAGTTTTGCTTATTATAGCAGTTTTAATGATGTTAGGTAGAATACCAATAGGATATTTTATGTGGGATAAGTTACCCAATCTTGTGGAATGGATAATGATGTATCCTAATATGGCTGCGCAAAGAGGTATTTTATTAGGAGTTGGACTTGGAGCAGCTGCAATGCAATTAAAAATATTACTTGGAATTGAAAGAGGATGGTTAGGCGGAGCAGGAGACTAATATATTAATATGTGGGAAAAACTCTTAAATCTGGATAGAAGGTGGATATTCCTTATTACTGCCATATGTGTTATAATTCCTTTCCTTTTTCCTATAGGTTTCCCGACAAACGTGACGCCACCGACACAGCAAATATATGATAAAATAGATAATACTAAACCAAATGGACCTGCAGTTATTGTAACTTTTGAAAGCGATGCTTCTGTTTTACCCGAACTTTATCCTATGGCAACTGCAATAGTAAAGCATTGTTTTATTAAAAATGTAAGAGTAATACTTATGAGTTTAGGAATGCAGGGTGTAGGTATAATGCAAATGGTTTTGGAAGATGTGAAGAAGGAGTTTCCCGATAAAAAGTCAGGGATAGATTATGTATTGATGCCTTATGTTCCTGGGAGTGGAATAGTTATAATGAGGATGGGAGAGGATATACATAAAATTTATAATGTGGATTATTATGGGGTACCAATGGATTCACTTTTAATGATGAAAGAAATTCGTAATTTTTCTCAAGTGTCGCTTGTTGTGGCTCTTGCCGGGTCAGGCGCATGGGCATCATGGGTAGTCTATGCCAACCAAAGATATGGAGCATCTGTAGCAGCCGGGGTTACTGCAGTAGCCGCGCCCGATGCGTATCCTTTTTTACAAACCCATCAGATTATTGGTTTGTTGAGTGGATTAAAAGGCGCTGCCGAGTATGAAACTTTAGTGGAAGATAATTTAAATTTCAAGACAAAAAAAGTTGCTTGTATAGGAATGGATACGCAGTCTATAATTCATATTGTAATGATAATATTTATAATACTTGGCAACATAGCATATTTTGTAGTAAGGAGGCAAAAGAAAAATGTCTCATGATATATGGGTGTGGGTAGCAGCATTCCTTACGCTTTCTATATTATCTTTTCTTTATAAAGATAATCCATTTTATAAATTTGCCGAATATTTGTTAATTGGTGTTGCGCTTGGTTATGGCATAGCTGTTACATGGCATAGTACTATAATTCCTAAAATAGTGATACCATTAAAAGAAGGACACCAATATCATTTGATTATTCCAATGTGTATTGGATTGTTATTCTGGGCCAGATTATTTCCAAAATATGCATGGTTATCAAGATGGCCGATAGCGTTTCAAATCGGAGCCGGCGTAGGGATAGGTTTGCCACTTATACTTCAGGCGGATGTTTTCAAGCAAATACAGGGAACGATTTTGACATCAGCTATCTTAAATAATCCTTTCAATGCATTTAGCGCAATTGTTGCTTTTGTGGGAGTTGTTTCAACTCTTATTTATTTTTACTTTTCGCTTGAACATAAAGGTGTTGTTGGCGGGATAGCGAAAATTGGTATCTGGTATATAATGATAGCGTTTGGCGCAATATTTGGTTATACCGTTATGGCGCGAATGTCTTTGTTAATTGGAAGATTTCAGTTTCTTCTTCATGATTGGCTTGGTTTAATGAGGTAGTCTTTCTATCCGTTCCTCTTATCTTTATATCAATTCCGGGGAATATCCAAAATTCTAGGACGCAGATTTCCGCAGATGAACAGGAAAAGCCAATGCCAGATTATAAAGCTTAAATTCCAAATCAAACCCAAAGTTCAAAGCAGAAAATACGGCTCATGGGGAACCGAATATCCTCTTCCTCTAAAAAGATTGGCGGACAAGAAGGGAAAAACAGATTATATTTATCCACGAATACACACGAATAGAGAAAAAGAACAGAGAAAGATATTAGGGGATTCCTGTTAATAGCCGGAAACAAAAAGTGATAATAGGCATAAGCGCAGAACTTATAAAACCTATCAGTAGAATAATTATAATAAAACCAAAAGATTCTATTCTTAGATATTTTTCTCTTGCTTCATAGGGTAATATTTCTGCAAGGATTTTAGATCCGTCTAACGGAGGTATTGGGATTAGGTTAAAGAAAGCAAGTAATAAGTTTATTATTATTCCATAAGTTAAGAAAGGGTTGGAAATATGAAAAAATCTTACAAGAACAGACAATATAATTGCCAATCCAAAATTACTCAATATTCCTGCGGAGCTTACCCATAACATATCTTTTTTGGGATTATTAAAGTTATAAGGGTTTATAGGAACAGGTTTTGCCCATGCAATACCCGGGAGATGTGTTACAAGTAAGAAAATCGGTAAAATAATCGTGCCGATAGGATCTATATGAGGGATAGGATTAAAAGTAAGCCTGCCTGCATCTCTTGCAGTTGGGTCTCCTTTTTTTAGCGCTATAAATCCGTGAGCTATTTCGTGGACTATAACAGAAAAGAAAATAATTAGCAAATATAATACT
>JAQTXJ010000073.1:0-8183 GCA_028688815.1 bacterium
ATAGATACGACAGGAACGGTCTTAAATAAGATTTTTGTCTCTCCTTCCCTTTCTCCTTATTCTCTGGCTTTTGATGGCAAAAACTATCTTATATTAGGAATGCTTGATACTACCGGGATGGGTGAAAATTCCGATATTTACGGAATTCGGGTAACTTCCGGAGGAGTGGTGTTAGATACAACCCCGATTTTTATAACTAACAATTCATGGGACGAGGCATATTGCTCCGCATGTTTTGACGGGACTAATTTTGTTATCGTGTGGGAAGATTTCAGAAACGGAATGAATAATTCTGATATATATGGATGCTCGATGGACACGTCCGGAAAGGTAGTTAATCGTTTTCTGGTAACCAACCAAACAGGCTACCAACTTTTTCCAACATTAACAAAAGGACCGGGCGCTCAATTACTTACTACATATTCGGGCTGGACACCGGCTCCATATAATACAATTCGAGTGTGGGGAAAACTTTCCCCGTTCACTGGAGTAGAGGAATCATCAATTTCGGATTTTGGATTGCGGAATTTGGATTTGAAAATAAGACGGAATCCGTTTTCTCAATCAACTGTTATCAGTTACTCCATACCTGCTAAAGGTAAAGTGGAATTAACGGTTTACGATATTTCAGGGAGAACAGTGAAAACATTAGTTGACGGGGAAAAAGAAACGGGGAGTTATAGCGTTAACCTGAATGCTAAAGAATTGAAAACAGGAGTGTATTTTGTGAGACTAACTGCAGGCAAATTTAACACAACGAAGAAGATAACAGTTATACGATAGTTAGTTTAGATAGTATAGGCAGTGTAGATAGTAACAGACAAAAGAGAGAACGAAATAGTTAGGACACGCCGGCAGGAAGGTATTCGCGGATAATTTCTTTTTTCTGTTTCCTTCTTTCGTGCTTTCACTCTTTCTTATTTTCGTGGTAGTCTGTTCTCCGTTTATACCAAAATTACTTCTGTTATCTTAGCAAGCCCTTTCCAGCTATGTTACAGTCTCTTTGCTGGAAGCATTAGAGACTGGTTATCCAGCTCAGCTGGGCTGGATTAGGGATTGTTATCCCGCAAAGCGGGGTTTAATCCCCGTTGAATTATTTGTTTTTTATGATATTATTTCTTGCATTTTAACAGAATATCAACTAAGTTAACAAAGCAAATTGATATAATATATGATAGCACTTCAAAATATAGGAGTTGAGTTTGGGGGGAAGAAGCTCTTCAAGGATATATCCTGGAACATCGGAGACGAGGATAGAGTCGGCTTAATCGGAGCTAACGGGACGGGAAAAACTACCCTGTTGCGTATCATCGCAGGACACGTAAACCCGGATGACGGCGATATCATTAAAAGTAAAGACTGCAGTATAGGATATTTGCCGCAGGAAAGCATAACCTTTTCCGGACGAACGCTTCATAACGAAATGATGAGTGTGTTCGAATCGGTGCAAACACTTATTGACACCAAAGAAGCAATAGCAACAAAGTTCAGCAAACTCGAAGCCGGTTCCGAAGAGTCCGTAAGACTGCTCAAAGAGTACGGCGAAATAGAAGAAAAAATGGATAAAATAGGCGGGTATACCCTGGAACATAGAGTAGAAAAAGTGCTCAGCGGATTAGGTTTTGATAAAAAAGATTGGGACAAACAAACCGAGACTTTCAGTGGTGGTTGGGAAATGAGGATTGCGCTCGGCAAATTGATTTTGCAGGAGCCGAACTATTTGTTGCTTGACGAGCCGACTAATTTTTTGGACCTTGATTCAATAATATGGCTTGAAAATCACTTAAAAAACTTTACGGGGAGCATAATTTGTGTTTCACACGACAGGTATTTTATGGATAAATTGGTGAAGAAAGTCGTTGAAATTGAGTTCGGACAACTAAATAGTTATTCTACGAATTACTCGGGATGTATTAAAGAAAAGGAAAAGAGAAGAGAATTAATTTTGAAAGCTTACGAAGAAAGACAGGCAGAGGTAGAAAGAATCGAATTGTTTATTGCAAAATTCAGGGCAAACGCCAGTAAAGCGAAACTGGTAAAATCGAGAGAAAGAATGCTTGAAAAGATGGACGAAATTGTCGTGCCGACTACTGCCAAAAAAGTCAAATTTGTGTTTTACCCGTCTCCCCGCGCAGGGGATAAGGTTATGGAATTGAAAGGAATGGGGTTGGCTTACGGCACAAAGAAAGTATTTGAGAATTTGAATTTTCTGATAACGAGGGGAGAGAAGATTGCGGTCGTGGGAGTGAACGGAGCAGGGAAAACAACTCTGGCAAAGGTTATTGCGGGTGCGCTTGCTCCGACGGCAGGTGAAAGGAAAATAGGCGCAAACGTGCATATCGGGTATTTCGCGCAGAAGACTCTTGATTTGTTGAACCCGAAAAATACCGTGCTCGAGGAAATTCAAACGGCAGCACCAATGGCGCAGGAGGGACGACTCAGAACTTTTTTAGGGTCGTTTTTGTTTTCGGGAGACGACGTCTTTAAGCTCGTGAAAGTCTTATCCGGCGGTGAGAAAACAAGATTGGCAATGGCGAAAATATTGATAAGCCCGGTTAATTTTCTTATACTGGACGAGCCGACGAACCACCTCGACATAACCGGAAGAGAAGTATTGGAAGAGGCGTTGAGATTATACGACGGGACGATTGTTCTTGTTACGCACGACAGGGCAGTGATTAATTGTATTGCAAATAAAGTAATAGAAGTAGCGGATGGAGTGATAAAAACACATATCGGAAATTATAATGATTATATAGCGGAGAAATTCGGGATTACGGACAAGAAAGGGAAAAAGGCGGGGGATGGCCGATTGCAGCTGCCTACGAATACAAAACCCGAGTCGGAGAAATGGAAAAAACCGGAAAGTTTACCACAGAAAAGAGCCCGTATAGAAAAGGTAGTGGATGTTAAAGAGAAAAGAATAGCCGCGATTGAGAAGTTATTTTTGGAACCGGGAATATATTCTAATGCATATAAACTAAATCCTCTTAAAACAGAATATGATGCGTTGAAAGAAGAGATTGAGAAGTTGTATGCGGAGTGGGAAGGGGACGAGGGGACAAAAAATAATTAGCCACCCCGCCTAAGCGGGGTAAACTCCTAACACGGATGGACACGGATAACAGAGAAGAGATTTTTTATCCGCGAATGCACGCGAATTAACACGAAAAACAGACCACGAAAATTCACAGCGAGGTAAATTTCACCGCAGAGAAAAACAAGAAACAAACAGCCAACAAAATTAAACCACGAGATTTCACGGAGATGAAAAGTCCAGCGGACAAGAGGATACTTTTATGCAACATTTCGTAATATGCGTTTCAATCTATCTTTTATGCCTTGATTTGTATAATATTCCTGATGCAGTATTAGTTTGACGCCATATCCATGTCTTTTTTATTTCGGAAGAATAAGCCCAATTATAAAGTATTCCTAACCCACTTGTATTATAGACAATCCAATTAGTGCCGTCAAACTTTGCTGCTCCACAACAATAAGTTCCAACCCATTTAGTCGTTCCTTGTATAGCAAGAGTCGTAATCCAATTGTCAGGTAATCCTGAATTACTATGGTTATAGACAGTCCAGTTAGTGCCGTCAAACTTTGCTAATCCATTGCCGTCAATTCCGGAAGTTCCAATCCACTTTATTGTGTCTTCTATTG
Source organism: bacterium (assembly GCA_028688815.1). GTDB lineage: Bacteria > Hydrothermota > UBA3073 > JACQXS01 > JAQTXJ01 > JAQTXJ01. The sequence goes on from JAQTXJ010000073.1 coordinate 3,667, forward strand.
CAATAATGGAAACAGAAGCATGATGAGGATCTTTATGTATATGAGGTAATTTGGGATTATTCATATCATAAACAGTCCAGCTCGTGTCATCAAATTTTACTAATTTATTATTTCCAACTCCAATCCATTTTGCTTTTCCTTCTATAGCAATAGCCTTAACCATATTATAACGTAAACTCGTATCATAAACAGTCCAGTTAGTGTCATTAAACTTTGCTAATGTACCGCAAGTTCCGACCCATTTTGTTTTACCTTCTATTGCAATAGACATAACTCCGTTATCAGGCAATTCCGAATTACTCGTATCATAAACGCTCCAGTTAGTTCCGTCAAATTTTGCTAATCCAAAATTAGTTCCGATCCACACTATTGTGTTTTCTGTCGCAAGAGACAAAACTTCATTACCGGGCAATCCCGAGTTGCTCGTATCATAAACAATCCAGTTGGTTCCATCAAACTTTACCAACCCGGCACGATAAGTTCCAATCCATTTTGTCTTTCCTTCCACAGCAAGAGTCGTAATAAAATTATCAGGTAATCCTGAATTATTCTTATCATAAAATTTTATCCTACCTGTAGTTGTATCCATACACGCTAACCCACCACCGGTTCCAACCCATATTTTATTTCCTTCGCTGGCAATTGCTTTAACATAATTGCGGCAGGGGTATTTCCCAAAATCTTGTGTAATGTGTATCCATATTATAAAGGCAACAAGTATTATGGTCACTATAACAATAAAGATAGCGAATATTATTTTTTTTAATTTTTTCATCGTTGATTGATTTTTCGCTGCCATTCGTAATATTTGTTGCCGCGGGATTCCAATGATTCAATGCCTTTTTCTTTTATAATTTGGAAGTTGCCTTCTATTGTTTCCCCGTAACTTCTCTTTAAGAATAATAATTTATCACAGTTTTTAAACTCGGAACATTCCCAGCAGCCTTCATATTTTTTTGATTCAACACATTTAACGACTTCGCATTTGTGGGGAACTCCTCCTATTGAGCAATTTCCGGATTCACGGCAAGTTTTTGTACATTGAAGCTTTATTATATTATCAAGAACATTAAAAAATTCGGGTAGTTTTTTGAATGATTCGGAGTATTCGCTGAACTTGTTTTCGTCTTCTCCTAACTGTTTGGCAATTGCCTCCCAACCCTGGTTTCTAGTTAAAATCGTAAGAAATATATCTAATTGGGAGTTCTTAATTAGTTGTTTTAATTTTGCTGCAGTCTCGTAGATTTCCGTTTTATAAAATAAACAATCACAACAAGTCAGCCCGCAAGGGCATACTAATTTTTTGTCCATATTTCCTCCTGTTTATTTTTTATAATGTATACAAATTTATAAGGAATGCAAGAGAAAAAAGAGAAGAGAATAATTTGGACGCAGATGAACCCCGCCAGGGCGGGGTAAACTCCGATAAACAAGATGAACAGAAAACTGAGAAGAAATAAACTACAAACAGAATACAAAAGATTCCGACAGGATTAACAGGATAAAATACGACAGAATATCTCACGAAAATGCCAGAGGGCACAGAGAAAAAAAGGAAATACAAAGATATTAGAAGTTAATTGAAGAAGAGAAAGAGTAAGCGGAGGACTTAAAGTTTGGAACTAGAGGGCCAGGGCCTTCTTCTGTATGATATCCTATCATGAGTTTTATTTTTTTGGTAGGGGAAAATCCTATTTGAATTATGGGCGATATTGAAGAAAAAGAGTAAACAAACCCACCCGTTGCCAGAATATGTTTCCATAACTCCGAACTTGCAGCGAGTGAAAAAGCCCAGTATTTCTCGAATGAAGTGGCAAAAATAAATCTTGTAACTCCCATATCATAAGATGATGCCATACGTATAGAAATAGGAAGATGAGATTTAAATGCAGGGGTTTCGTATATTAAATTAGTATCCGGAAGCCATTCTTCGTGTACGTTATTGTCAGTCCAGTTAATAATGCTGTAAAGATTTTCAATACAAAGTCCGGTATAAAACTTTTTCCATTTCCCGGCAATGCCAAAATCTATTCCTATGCCGTTTCCTCCTTCTGCAGAGGAAAAGAAAAATTCGGACGTATTTATTATTGAGTCGAATGTGGTTTTAATAAGACCGTCACTGCTGTCTAAGGCGGAACAAGATTTCCCTTGTAAGTATTTTAACCGTACTCCTGAGAAAATTCCTTTTATAGGGGGGATGCTTATATTTAAGGCATACTCGTCAACAATTTGAGATGTGCCTTTCCCGCCGTCAAGGTTATAATTTGTATCAGGAAAGATCCCAATAAAGAGTAGATTATAGAAGTCTTTAGGAGCTTTTAAATCCCAGTATACTCTGCTTTTATATGTAAGTGCATAGTTCTTATAGGCAACCGAAATAACCATTTTTTCAGAAATATTTTTATAAGTATAGTAATCTCCTTTAATAGAAGCGAAGAATTTATCTTTTGTTTCGTCATCAATATAATAATTATATTCTGTTTTGCCTAACAAATGTTCGTTTACGAAATTTGTTTGGACAGAGAATAGTTCCAAAGATACTCCATTCTTTTGGTTTAAATAATAGTTTGCCGGGTTCCAGGAAATGGATTGGATATCATTTTTGGATATGGAATGGATATATGCTTTACCAAGGTTTTCCCAGTCTTTGTCTGAGGGGAGTCCCCATAATACCCACCAATTAGAAAATTGGATAATCGCAAAAAATATTAAGTGCATTATTTGTTTAAAACTGTTCTTTGTATTTTATGAAGTCCTATTGAAAAGTCAAATTATTTTAGCGGACAGAAGAAAATTGGACGTGTAGGTTTACTTATGGAATGATAGTAGGAAACGCATATATGCGTTCCCTACGGATGGATACGAAATGGTGATTTGGCGACCAAAAGGGGGCATAGCGCGCTATGCCCCTACAAAGAAAAATTCATAATAAAGAGACGGAACAGATGCTCCTACCTACCAAAAAAATTATAGGGCATAAAAGCCCTACCTACCCAAACGGAAATTTTTATAAAGAAATAACTATTTCTTTGCCTATCAGGTAGGATAATTTTTCCCCATAAAATATATTCCTATAATTGTGGTAAAAATTCTAAATGCGCGTATTATAAGCTAATAGGAGGTATTTTTAACGATTGACACGGAACTTGCTACTCTATAATGAAAAGTTGAATAGCAGTAAAAATACAAGGGGTGTTATTTGTAGCCTTGTGTTCTGAAAGGCTTGAATTATATAGAGATTTGGCACGTATATCTTATTTGTTTAGACAAATAAGGTTAGGAGAAAGGATTAGAAAGTTTTTCATAATATTATTCTTGTGTTTTTCGAGTATCCTTTACGGTGAGCGATATACCGTTCTTGTAGCAATATGTTCGGATTTAACGCAAGCCAGAATTATAAAAACCGAGGCCTCGAAAGCGACTGCCGAACCGGTATATATAGTAAAAGATTCATCTTCTTATAAAGTAAAAGCCGGTTTTTTCTCTTCCCCGGAATCTGCCAAAGCCGTGCAAACACACTTGCAGAAAAAAATAGGGAATACCCAATTCATAGTAAAGAGACAAATTGATCCGCCTCAGTATTATCCTGATTTAGAGGAATACGATTATGATAAACAATATACCATTGTTGTGGGTTTTTGTTTGACTTCAGGGGAAGCCGAACTTGTAAAAAAGAAAACATTGGAATCAACGGATGAGGCGGTAAATATAATCAAAGACATAAATTATTATAAAATAGAGGTTGGTTCTTTTTTCTCCCCGGAATCTGCCAAAGCGGAACAAATAAGTTTGCAGAAAAGGGGCGGGTATAAGGGGTTTATAGAAGAGAAAAAGATTGAGCGGCGTCCGGTTGCGCGTCCCGTTTCAAGCAGGTCTATTTTTCCTATGGCAGAAAGACCTGTCTCTAAAACAGAGACATCTGTTACCATGGCAGAAAGACCTTTTGTTACAGCGCCTGTCGCTACTACGTCTGTTACTGGGTCAGAAAAATCCGTTACTTCTGCATCGGAAAAAGATACTGTCCCGGCAGAAAAAACTGCATCTTTTGTGCCTGTGAAAGAATCAAAAGGATACGGTATTCAAATATATGCTTTTATAGATAGGAACAGGGCAGTCCGTTCGGTAAATAAGTATGAAGAAAAATACGGGGCGAATACTATTCCGCTTGCTCCTTATAATAAAGTAATAGCAGGAAGTTTTAATACAAAAGAGGATGCAGAAAAATTATTAACCGTTTTAAAAAAGGATTACCCGGATGCGTTTATAACCAAACCCCAGGTAGTTCAGGTATTTAAAGAGGTAGAGGAAAAGCCGGCAACAGAACAGAAACCGGCGACAGAGACAAAACCAACAGTAGAACAAAAATCAGTGGTAGAAGTGAAACCTGTTGTGCAGAAAACAGTGGCGGAAGAAAAATCGACAGGAGAGCAGAAACCAACAACAGAGCCAAAGCAGGTAACGGTACAGAAGCCGGCAGTAGTGGAAAAACCTGTCGTAGAGGCAAAATCGGTAAAAGA
>JAQTXJ010000073.1:8193-11496 GCA_028688815.1 bacterium
CTGCGCCAAAGCGAGCGTCTCCTGACGTTCAGGCAAAAGAAGTTGTGCAGCCAAAACCTGATTTGCCCGGGAAAGTATCGGAGCATTTTTATGTAGAGGTTGATGTGTTCAGGGAAAAAGGTATGGCAGACCAGGCGCAAAAAAAGTTACAGGGGGAATTTGCAAATAAAAAGGCAATCGTAAAATATTTTAAACCGTATTATAAAGTAGTATTTACGGATTTCAGGGACGTAGATGAGGCGATGGAAATGGTGTTTATGTTACAGAAATCAGGATACGAAAAGACGTTGTTGATATTTGAGTAGAACAGAAATAATAAGAGATTCGCCACTAAAGCACAAAACCACGAAAAAAGAGCACGAAGTTTTCACAGAACGAAGAGTATAGCCACGGATTTCCACGGATAAACACGGAGAAAAGAAAACAAATAAGATTCAGGGTTAAAAGAGAACAAAAAACAGACAACAAAAGAGAATTTTAACCACAAGATTGAAATAGATAAAAAAATAGAAAAAAGGGGTAACCGCAAATTAACGCGAATGAACGCAAATGAATACAGAAGACGGAGAGATTCTAAGAATGACAAAGACAGAAAGGAGTAGAAAGATTAATAATTTTACCACTTTTTTTAATGGGTAGAAATTCTCTATTGACAAATAATTAATTTTGAAGGATATACTATAATATAAATCCAAAAAATATAAATCCATAGAAGGGGGTTTTATGCGGAAAAAAATATTTGGGATAGGTTTGGTAATTTTGGCGGGATTAATTTGTAGCGCATCAATAATGGCGCTGAGAGAAGGAATTCCTTTCTCCGGCAAAGTGGATAAGATAGAGTCTGGTAAAGGGAAGGGAGAAATAGACACTTTAGTTCCTCCCTGGGAGGGACCTTTTAGTTTGTGCTGGAAAGCTTCATATCGTATTGGGTACGAAGCGATACAACTTACACCTGCCGCGCAGTGTTCCATTATTTCCATAGCACACGCTGTCGGAGCTTACAAAGCAAGTTCAAAGCAGTGCAGTGTTTTTGTATGGAGCAACGTAAACGGGTCACCGGGTGCTGTGCTGTATAAAGCAAGAGTTACTGCTACGGTTACTACTGACCTTAAGACAGATATTAACTGGTATGATGTAAATCCTCCGATATATGTGGCGGATACTTTCTGGGTTGGTAATTTTGAGTGGGATACGCTTTTACCGTCAACGTCTCTCGATGGGACAATGTCTTATAAAAGTAAATATTCATCAAACGGCACATCGTGGAACGCGGATATAAAAGAGTATATGCAGGCGGCTATTGTAAGGTACACACAAACCGGAGCCCCTGAAATAAGCGCATCTCCCACGGAGCTTATATTAAGTATAGATACTTGTTCGGCAAAATCATTATCATTTGCGCCGGCATCTTTGCCTCATATAATGAACGAAGATGAGGCATCATACTGGAAAGACGTAGTGCCGGGTGAATTTATAATTTGTTACAATAATACCGTTAATGCGGAAAAAGCGTCTTTAAGAACGCTTGGTATTGCGGAAAAGGGAGTAAGTTTAATTCCGAAGAAACTCGGTAGTAATCTTGTAGCGGTTAAAGTAGAAGGAGACGGGAAAACTTTTATCAAAAATATGAAATCAAAGTCGAACGTAAAATTTGTAGAGCCGAACAGGCTTTGCAGGATTGCGGGAGTTCCGAATGATCCGTACTGGTCGCTCCAGTGGGACAAAATAGCGATTAATGCCGTTGATGCGTGGGACCACGGGTTTGGGGATACCACAATCAGCATCGGGGTAGTTGATGAGGGAGCGGATTATACTCATCCGGATTTAGTTGCGAGGTATGGTGCGGTTAAAGGATACGATACAAGGAATAACGACAGCGACCCGAAAAACGATCTTGGCACAGAAAGTCATGCTACACATTGTTCGGGTATTGCGGCAGCGACGATTAATAATGGTGTAGGAATTGCGGGAGTAGCAAATGCCCGTTTGTATTCGTTAAAATATATGAGTGAATATGGCGTCGGCGGGTATGTTGATTTTTGCGAGGCAATACAGTGGTGTATAGACAATGGGGTTAAGATATTATCTATGAGCACGTCCGGCGGTTATGCGGGCGCGGCGGAAATAAAATGTCAGGCAGCGTGGGATGCAGGAATGCTTTTGTTTGCTGCAACCGGGAATGATGGGATAGAAGCTACGGGAGATACGCTTGGATACCCTGCAAAATACAGTTCGGTAATAGCCGTAGGCGCGATACAACAATCGGGCGACCGTTGGCAGTACAGTAATTACGGTGACCACATTAAGATTGTTGCCCCGGGTGTGAATATTACGAGTACCGTCCCGGGAACTGCTTACCAGGCAATGAATGGAACTTCAATGGCATGTCCGCAAGCTGCGGGTGCGGCAGCTCTAATATGGGCGGCGAAAACGGGTTTAACGAATGCCGAAGTAAGGGATATATTGCTGAATACTGCAACGGACATCAGTCCGGCGGGATGGGATAAATATACCGGGTATGGAAAAATCAATCTTGATGTAGCATTGGATTCTGCTTTGAACGCCAAACCGACACCTGCGGATACTGGAATGATAACTGTTTACAATGGCAGTTCTGCCGCGGGAAATTTGTATGTTACGAATATTAGTTATTCGGCAAGCTGGATTAAATCGGTAGAGCCGATGTTTTTCACTTTAGCGCCCGGAGCTTCACAAGGGGTTACGGTGATTGCGAGGGCGAAACTCAGCAAAGGGTATTATTATGATACTTTATGGATAGCTTCGAACGACCCGGATAATAATCCGTATCCTGTTCAGGTTACTTTGAGAGTAGGGGATGTAGGAATAGAAGACAATTCGGATTTTGGAATGCGGGTTTCGGAATTTGGAATTAAAAAAGATAAAATTTGTCTGGCCGTTGCGGGCGCGATGAATGTGGATATAAAGCTTTATGATTTGAGCGGAAGAGAGAAAGAGACTATTTATACGGGTGTTTTGAGCAAAGGGAATTATACGTTTACGCCGGAAATAAAAATGAGTGGTGTGTATTTTGTGAAGCTTTCCACGGATAATGGTTCATTGAGCAGGAAGATGGTTTTGATAAAGTAGAAACGGCAATAGTCCAGCGGAGCTGGATAGAAATCCCTCCGGAAAAAGATTCCGGACAATCCCGCCAAGGCGGGATTTCGCCAAGGCTCAACACTCTGTTCCCTAATTGTCATAAGGGAGTGTAAGTAAGGAGTAAAACTCCTAAGGGCTTGTCTATAAAAACTGTAACTCTTAGTAACCTTATAGAACAGATAA
>JAQTXJ010000005.1 GCA_028688815.1 bacterium
GAATCGACATTTTGGAAAAAATATGCCAATTAATTTGAATTTGGTAGGGGAGACTTTATGAACATTGCAGATGCTATAGCGCTTCTTGATAAACAGGTTTCGAATCCATCAAAAGGCTTACCTTATGAGCTATTTCTTTTTGTTAGTCGAATTACTCCAATGGTGAACGTCGACCTTTTAATAAAAGATGAAAATGGGCGTACCCTCTTATCGTGGAGAGATGACGAATATTGTGGGAAAGGATGGCATGTGCCGGGAGGAATTGTTAGATTTAAGGAAACATTTGAAACAAGAGTTAAAAAAGTAGCTGAAACCGAGATAGGAGTTGAAAATATCCATTTTGAAATAATTCCAATGGCATTAAATCAAGCGATCCTTCCCGAACGTAATACAAGAGGACATTTTATTTCTATTTTATATAAATGCTTCCTACCGGGAACGTTTATTCCTGAAAATAAGGGACTTACTAATAAGGATGCAGGCTATCTTATGTGGCATAATGGTTGTCCTGATAATTTATTGAAATTTCACGAAATGTATAGAAAGTATATATAAACAAAATACAATGTAGGAGATCCTATTGATAGCAAAAAATATTAGCGGACAAGCACCGGGAGGAAAAAGAATAAAACTCAAAGAAGTACTTCCTCTGGATACTCCTTTTGTGGTGCAGATATTTCCCGTATATGCTTGCAATTTTAAGTGTAGTTATTGCATTTTTTCAATAGGTAAGGCAAAGCGAGGTTTTATTTCAGATAAGATTAATATGGATTTTGATTTATATAAAAAATGCATAGATGATATTGCCTTGTTCCCAAATAAATTGAAAGTATTGCGTTTTGTGGGAATAGGAGAACCACTTTTACACAAAAAAATAGTAGATATGGTTGAGTATGCAGTTTCAAAAGATATCACAAATAGAGTGGAAATGTTAACAAATGCGTTGCTGTTAACTCCCAAATTATCGAATTCTCTTATTTCGGCCGGACTCTCAAGATTAGTTGTGTCTTTACAAGGAACAACAAAAGAAAAATATCAAAAAATATGTGGGGTAAATGTAGATTTTGAGAACCTTATTGAGAACTTAAAATATTTTTTTAATAATAAAGGCAATACGCAAGTATATATAAAAATTATAGATTGTGCACTGGATAGTAAAGACGATGAACAAAAATTTTACGAGATATTCGGAGATATTTGCGATACTATTGCAATTGAGCATGCTGTCCCTATTCATTCCGGCGTTAACTATGAAATTTTGTTAAAAAATAAAGATGCTATGCTTACTCAATTCGGACTACCCGTATCGGAAGTTAAAATTTGCCCACAGCCTTTTTTTACATTGCAAATTAATCCGGATGGAAAAGTAGTCCCATGCTATTCTTTTGAATATCCTAACATTATAGGCGATTGCAATAATCAATCAATATACGAGATATGGAATGGTAAGCCGTTTCAAAATTTTAGACGCAGGATGCTTGATGGAGCTAAAAGTGTGTGCGAGGTATGTGCTAATTGCAACATAATTAAGTATAGGCTGTTTCCGGAAGATGTTTTGAATAATGATGTGGAACGACTTAAAAAGCTTTATGAAATTTGAAAATAGACATAAAATGGGAGGAACTATTTATAAAACAAACAATCAAAAAATTATAAAATTAGGAAATGACAGATTTAAAATAATAAATTTGACAGAACCCTTAAGAGAAAACGTTGAGGTTTTTCCCGGAGACCCAAAACCTAAAAAAAAGGTATTTTGTTCGTTTGAAAAAGAAAGTTGTCGGCATAATATATACTCATTAGGTGATCATAATTTTCATCCACATGGAGACGCTCCCAATCATCAAAATCTTCAATACAAAGATAGAGGTTTTGAATTTTGGAGTCTTGACTTTGTGTTCAATAAAGCATGCCTGATTGATTTGTCAGAATCAAAGGATTCCGGTAATTTTGATGGGATAAGATATTTGAAGAAAATAAATGGAAAACAGATCTTTCCCTATATAGATAAAATAGGAAAAAATAGCGCTTTGATATTAAGAACAGGCTATGATAAATGGTTAGAATCAAACAGAAAACATGTCCCTAAGAATATACCGTATATTGATAAAAGTGCAATTGATATAATTTCAAAATTTAAGGGACTTAAAGTAATTGGAACGGATAGTTTGACAATTGACAAAATAGGAGAAAATTACGCACACAGAAAGTTTAAAGACAAAATGATAGTAGAATGCCTTGTTAATCTTTATAGTATTCCCAAAAAACACAGATATAGTTTTTATTTGCAAACAAGTCCAATCGCAATAGTAGGAGCTACAGGTGGTCCTGTTTTGGCATATGCTTATATACAAGTGCACAAAAGACTTTCTTGATTAAATGAAACAAAAATGAAAAAAGTATCGAATGCTCATAAAGTTTTTGCAGACAGGATAAGCGTTATTGTTCCTATATATAATGCTGAGAAATTTCTGAATAAATCTATAGAGAGTGTTATAAATCAGAGCTATAAAAACATTGAAATCTTACTTATTAATGACGGTTCTACTGATAGTAGCGAAATAATATGCAATAAGTTTGCTCTTGCAGATAATAGAATCAAAGTAATCTCGCAAAAAAATAGTGGACCGGCTGCTGCCAGAAATGCTGGGATTCGCTATGCAACAGGCACCCTTGTATTTTTTCTTGATGCAGATGATTTTATTGAAGAAATTGCCTTGGAAACATTAGTCGAAAAGTATAATCAATACCAACCCGACTTAGTTATGGGAAATTTTAGTAAACTTGAAAATTGTGGTGAAATTATAAGACAAAACGTTTCATTCTCTTCTGACAATGAACCATTCGAGTGTCAGATTAAAGAATTATCAAAAACAGACATTGTAGCTTATGTAAGGCATTTTCTTAAGCATCCGAGTAATCATTTGATTAGTTACTGTTGGGGGAGATTATATAAATTATCAATTATTAAAAATAACGGTATTTTTGCTAATGAAGATATGCGTCTTTTTGAAGATTTCGTTTTTAATTTAGACTATTTTAGACATACCAATAAAATCGTATTTGTTAATGAGTCTTTATATACCTACACTATGCATAATAATTATATATCTGCTAGTATGACTATTGTCAACGGGGATAGTTTATTGCATGATATGAATGTATTTGAAAATAAGGCAAGTGAATTTCTTCAGCAAACAAATATCAATGCATTTGATATAAAAAAAGATATTGGGCATGCTCTTATTCATTATGTTATTATTTTTTTTGTTCGTTCTTGTTGGCAAATTAATAGATATAATAAAAAAAGGATTTATGACGAGATTGATAAAATTATTAATGCCCCAGTTTTTAAAGATAGTTTGCAGTATTATTCACCGTCAAAGGGTAACAGTAGAATTTTGCCTTTATTGGCGAAACTTAAATTAGTTGACTTAATAATACTTGTTTGTAAACATAAGGCTTATAAAAGATATGGAAGGTTGGGGGACGGTTAAATATGTCGAAGAAAGATATTATAAAAGAAATCAAAAACAAACAAATGCCGGTTGTAATATATGGAGCCGGTATTGTAGGTGAAACTTTATTAGCTCTCTGTAGAAATGAGGGAATTACGGTTGAGTGTTTTTGTGATAGTAGTAAAAAAGTAGCTCAATCAAACTTTTGTGGTCTGGAAGTAATCTATTCTCCTGATTTGAAAACAAAATATAGAGATGTAATATTTTTAATATCCGTTGCTGCCATAAAAGATGTGGTTGAACGCCTTCATGATCTAGAATATTCAAATTGGTATGCCGGCGGTTTATTATTAAATGATTTAGATTTTTCTCAAACTCGGTTCGATGCTCCGTTTAATTATGCTAAATATGCAATAGAAACCTGTATTTTATGCCATAAGGCTTATTTGAATCCGGATAAGCTCTCTATAAGAAGTATTGATATTATTATTACAGAACGTTGCTCTTTAAGGTGTAGGGATTGTTCCAATCTTATGCAGTATTACGAAAAACCCGGGAACTGTGACACTGATATGTTGCTAAAGTCTATAGATGCTTTTTGTACGGTCATTGATGAGGTGATTGAATTTCGGATTATTGGCGGGGAAGCATTTATGAACAAAGAGTGGCATATAATAACCAAGAGATTATTAGACGAACCTAAAGCAAAGAGAGTTGTGGTATATACAAATGGAACCATCGTACCAAAAGCCGAATATATCTCTGTTTTAAAGAAAGATAAAGCGCTTGTTAATATTACGGATTACGGTATTTTATCAAGAAAGTTAGTTGAGTTAAAACAAATATTGGATAGGAATAATGTTGCTTACTACGTTGTAATGGCATCGGAATGGCTTGATTGTTCAGCAATAATGCTACATAACCGTAACATTGAACAGAAGAGGAAAATATATAAAAATTGTTGTGCTAAAAATATGCTCACTTTATCGGATGGAAAATTGTATAGATGCCCTTATGCAGCCAACGCTGCCAGGTTATTGGCAGTCCCGGATAACAAAGATGATTATATTGACTTATTTCAAAAGCCGCTTGATGATGAAACAAATGTTAGCGAAATGAAAGAAAAGGTTAAGGACTACCTTTTACATAAAGACTATTTAGAAACATGTGACTATTGTAATGGTAGACCATTATCAGGTTCTGAAGTGCAATCTGCTGTGCAGACAGATAAACCGGTAGAGTATTACAAATATATTAAAGATAAAAATGTGAATAACGATACTTGTTTGAAATAGTTGTTTTTTATCATGAAAAAATTAAAAATTGCTGTATTAGGTTCCAATTCTCACATTGCAAAGGGGTTGATTAACAATTTTCTCCAGAGTGGAGGGTTTGGCTTGCATCTCTATACGAGGTCACCGGACAAAGTTTTCAGTTTTCTTACTGCCATAGGAAAATCTACTAAAAAGAACTGTGTTATTCATAAGGGTTATAGGGATTTTTTAAAATTTTCTTATGATGTCGTAATCAATTGTGTCGGAGTAGGAACTATGAACAGGCCGGGGGACAATTATAGTAATTATTTTTTGGTAACGGAAAAATATGATAATCTGAGTATTAAATATCTGCTTAAAAACCCTGATGCCCTTTATATCAGTTTCAGTAGTGGGACTGTTTATGGTAGAGAATTTTCAGCACCTGCAGAAGAAAATACTATAAACAGTATTCGGGTAAACCATATTACACCTGAGGATTATTATACCATTGCCAGACTCAATGCTGAAACCAAGCATAGAGCATTTAATGGATTGAAAATCATTGACCTCAGGATTTTCGCCTATTTTAGCAGATTTATAAACTTGACGGATAGCTATTTTATCATCGAAGTAATGAATTGTATTTTAAATGAGAAAATGTTGATAACGGATAATACAAATATTATTCGAGATTATATTCATCCTAAAGACCTTTTCTCAATAATAATGAAATGTGTTGGCGCGGGTAAGATTAATGCAGCGTTTGACGTGAGAAGCGCCAAACCTGCAGGTAAGAGAGAAATTCTTGATTATTTCTCCTCGGAATATGGTTTAAAATATAGGATAAATAAGTTGTTAAAATATGCCAGCCCGACAGGCTCGAAAAACATTTACTGTTCGAACTATAATAATATGGCTTGCATAAGCTATAAGCCAATATTCGGTTCTATGGATACAATTAGAGAAGAATCAAAATATATTATAAACCGACAATTTGCTGACAAAAATATGCGCTGAAATATATTCTATAACTTTGAAGCATTCTTAGTAAGTGTAGTTTTCCGATTTTGAGGCAATAACTGCGGAACTTTTAAGAAAAAAACTTGTAATGAAAATGAATTATGGGGAAATTGTATTTTATAAAAGTTTTTACATTAAGAAATGAAGGGTAAAAAGAAGGTATAATGCCACGCTTTTCTTATTATGTTGAAATATCAAAAAAAATACGTCCATTGAAAGTAACGCCTAAGATTTGGAATTACATAAAGTATCGTTTTCTAAAGCGAAAAACTTTGATGTCCGTGCGGCGGTATACACCCCAGATTGCCTCATTGTTTCTCACTATGCGATGTAACCTAAATTGCGGGTACTGCAATTCGGCAAAAATCTTCCGGGAAGGAAAAGTGAACTGGCGTGAAAGTGAAGCAACTCTCGGAAAAGTCAAACGTATTTTTGCAAACCCATTATTCGCGAACTGCATATTTGTTGATCTGTCTGGAGGAGAACCTCTTTTGGTACAAGATCTGGACCATATTGTTGCTTATCTGGCAAAACGTGGACATACTACGAATGTTATCACTAATGGGTTACTATTATATGAACGCATTGTGGAGTTGAAACGTGCCGGAGTTTCACGAATTAGTATCCCTCTATATGATGAAAACCTGTCGACTATGAAAAATGAACTTGAAAAAATTAATAAAGTTTTTCCCGTGCATACAAGTATTGTGCTATTACGAAGCGCAATAGAAAAAAATTCTGATGAAATTCTTGATACGGCACGTTTTGTCTATAAATCCGGATGTCTTAGCCTGCGTTTCTTTATGTATAGACCGCTAGGTGTAGATCCGGATACTAAAGAAATAATCACTGATACATATCCTGCCTATATAGAATTCCGTCGCAGGATGGAAGATGCTTTGCCAGGATTTTGTTTATGGCCGGCGGCGATCAAGACAAGAACAGTTGAAAAACTTTGCCCGCAGTTGTGGCAACGTATTAGTTGCGATATGTTGGGGAATATGCTAATCTGTTGTGGCACCGATAAGATGCTACAGGGGAAGAATAGTAACCTTTTTCATAGTGAACCGGATATTCTTTTTAATCATTCTGCCTTGTTAGATATGCGTAAACAACTTCTATCACCGGGATGTGAAATACCGGATGTCTGTAAAACTTGTAATTTATTAGGAGATCCGGGATGGTAGCCGGATTATAAAATAATATGGCGGGAGAACTTAAAAAAAGTAAAACTTGGATGTCGAACTTTTCATTATATATTGAGATGTCAAAAAAAATACACTCCTTACAAACGGCACCTAAAGTTTGGAATTATATAAAATATCGTTGTCTAAAAAGGAATACGGTGATGTCTGTACGACGATATACGCCACAAATTGGTGCACTCTTGCTAACTTCGCGATGTAATCTCAATTGTGGATATTGTGGAGCGGCAAAAATCCTCAGGGAAACTAATGGTAAATTGTTAAATAACGATGCCAATCTTGAGAAGGTCCAACGTATTTTCACTAATCCATTATTTGCAAATTGCTTGTTGGTTGAATTGCAAGGGGGAGAACCATTATTGGTTGAAGACTTGGACCGTATTGTTGCGTATCTTGCAAGACGGGGACATATTACCAACATAATTACGAATGGGGTACTTCTTGCTGACCGTATTTTTGATTTGAAAAATGCTGGAGTTTCACGGATAGAAGTTTCCCTCTATAATGAAAATCAAGCAGTTATGGAACGGGACCTTGTGAAAATTAACCAAACCTTTCCCGTTAATACAAGCATTATGTTGTTAAAAAGTACAGTAGAAAAAATGCCTGACAAGCTTATGGAAACTGTACATTTTGTTCATGATGCCGGATGTCGTGGTTTGAATTTCTTGATGTATCGCCCACTAGGTTTAAATCCAAAACGGGAAGAGATAATTAAGAATACCGATCCTGCCTACTTGGAATTCCACCGTAGAGTGGAAGAGGTTTTACCCGGATTTTGTTCATGGCATTCAACAGTCAATTCCGGAACAGTAAAAAAACTTTGTCCACAATTATGGCAGCGTATAATGTGTGATATGTTAGGAAACATAATAATTTGTTGTGGTATAGGGGAAGTATTAAAAGGACCAAATAGTAATTTATTTAAAACTGAACCGGATATCGTACTTAATCATCCAATGCTTGTAAATATGAGAAAACAACTTATGAATACAAAATGTAATCCCCCGGATATTTGTAAAATCTGCAATCTATTGGGAGATTCCGGTTGGTAAGAGAACTATACTAAGGCTTTTTGTGGAAACTATCATATAATAACTATGTAAGCTTTATATTGACAAAATAGAAGATAACCTGTAAATGTAAATTTGGTTGTTCTATTTATAAGACATATGAAAAAAATTTCAGTCATTACTCCTTGTTACAATGAAGAAGAAACCATTAGAGATGTTTATGAAAAAATTAAGGAGATCTTTATCGCCTTGAAAGATACTTATGAGTACGAGCATATATTTATGGATAATTGTAGTACCGATAAAACTCTTCCCATTCTAAAAGAGCTTGCCAAGGATAACAAGAGAGTAAAGATTTTGTCTTATTCCAAAAACTTTGGGTCTGTGAAAAGCGGAATAGTTGGTTATACCTATGCTAGTGGTGATGCTGTAGTTAGTTTCGAAGCTAATTTTAAAGACCCTCCAGAATTAATTAATACTTTTATAAATTACTGGGAAAAAGGATTTGATGTAGTTTATGGTATAAGAAAAAAAACTGGGGATAAATTTTTTATGCGTTCTATGCGCAGGTTCTTTTATTGGTTTTGTAACCTTTTATCCCGGGAAAATCTACCTTTGAATGTAGGAAGCTTTTGCTTATTAGATCGGAAAGTAGTTAATGAATTAATTAAGTTAGACGACCACAAACCATATACGCGGGGGATAATAGCGTCCATTGGTTTCCAGCAGATTGGAGTTGAATACGTAAGAGGAAAAAGGCCTAAAGGAAAATCTAAAAGTGATATGGCTTACCTTATTGATTTAGCCATTAATGCTATTATTAGTTATTCTATTAAACCAATTAGGTTTTGCACTTTTATAGGAATGGGGTTGGCAGGATTAAGTTTCTTGACCGCAATAGTATATTTTATTCTCAAATTATTCTTTTGGCATGCGCAGATTCCTGCTGTATCTGCCTTGATTATGGCGGTTCTGTTTTTTGCGGGAATTCAACTTTTTTTCCTTGGAATAATAGGCGAATATGTTGGCGCGATTCATTCTCAAGTACGTAAAAAACCTTATGTTGTAATCAAAGAAAAGATTAATTTTGATGATGTAAACGATCATAATGAGTGAGAAAAAACTTAGACAAGAGATTTTTGATAAGGTTGAAAAATTACACAAATTAAAAAGTCCGGAAAAATTTGTTCCCGGAAAAACAAGAATTAATTATGCTGGAAGAGTTTATGACGAAAAAGAAATAGTTAATCTGATAGATGCTTCTCTTGATTTCTGGCTTACAGCAGGAAGATATGCATCAACATTTGAGAAAAATTTTGCACAATTTTTAGGATTAAAATATTGCCTTCTGACTAATTCCGGTTCCTCGGCTAATCTTTTGGCGGTTTCTGCTTTAACTTCTCCTAAATTAGGCAAGAGGAGATTAAAATCTGGCGATGAAGTTATCACTACTGCCTGTGGATTTCCTACGACACTAAATCCAATTATTCAGAATAATCTTATCCCGGTTTTTATTGATGTAGATTTAGAAACATATAACATTAAAGTAAATCAGATTGAAAAGGCAATAACAAAAAAAACTAAAGCAATATTTGTTGCCCATACATTGGGTAATACGTCTAATCTTGATGAAATTATGGAAATAGTAAAAAAATATAATTTATGGTTTATTGAAGATAATTGTGATGCTTTAGGTACGAAATTTAAAAATAAATATACCGGAACATTTGGGCATATATCAACTTGTAGTTTTTATCCTGCTCATCATATTACAATGGGAGAAGGAGGCGCGGTCTTAACGAATGACCCATTATTGAAGAAAATAATTGTCTCTTTAAGGGATTGGGGGAGAGATTGTTGCTGTGAACCCGGAAATGATAATACTTGTGAAAAAAGATTTGACTGGCAATTTGGAAAACTGCCGGTCGGGTATGACCACAAATATGTTTATTCACACATAGGATATAATTTTAAAATTACGGATATGCAAGCATCCATAGGGCTAGCCCAGCTAAAAAAATTGCCTTCTTTTATTGAAATAAGAAAAAAGAATTTCAATTTTCTTTCCGAAAAATTAAAAAAATATGAAAAATATTTTTTTCTCCCACAAGTAACAAAAAATTCTGAGCCCAGTTGGTTTGGTTTCCCTATCCTAATAAAAGAAGATGCCCCATTTTCAAGAGCGGATATTGTCAAATATCTGGAAAAATATAAGATTGCTACAAGAATGCTTTTCGGTGGGAATTTGATCAAACAACCTGCTTATGAAGAGATAAAATATAGAGTCGTTGGTTCACTAAAAAATACAGATGTAGTAATGAATAATCTTTTTTGGATTGGTGTATATCCAGGGATGACAGAAGAAAAATTAGAGTATATAATAAAAATATTCACCCAATACTCACATTTGGTTAGATAAAACCAAATTACAATCTTTTAATCCATAATTTTATTCTCTTGACTTCATTATATTTTAATATAAAATACCGCGGGAGGGATAATTATGAAAAACTTTTTTTGGGCATTACTTTTTTTGTCTGTACCGCTTAAAGCTGAATATGTTCCAATTGGTGATAGCGGAACATTATCATTAAATAAACCTTTTTGTGGTTCTTGAAACTTTAACATAAGGTACCAGGTTCTGGTACTTAAAAATGAAATGCCGGCAGATTCATTGAAAATAAATCAAATAGCTATATTTTGTAATGATTCTAACTACCTTAATGCAAGTTTTTACAATTTTAATCTCTACGCTGTTCACACTTCTTTGTCGGAATTGACGACATCTTTTGATAGTAACTATGTCGATACGCCTTTTTTAGTTATGCATAGAGATACTTTAGCTTTTCAATGTGCTTACAATCAATGGACAGCGTTGCCATTTGACAGCATCTTTAAGTATAACAAAACGGATAATCTTATATTTGAAATTCAATGGAACGGTTCCGATGCAGGTTCAGTTTATAGCCGTGCATTTGTTACGGATGTGCCTAGAGTTCTAGATGGCTACATAGGTTTTCCAACCGGGACATTGCACTCTTCTATGAATAGTTTGCAGATTTACTACTCAACCTATGGAGTAGAGGAAAAATCGAAGAGCATTGCCTCCAATAAAAAATTGTATAATTATCCTAACCCTGTTATAAACTCAACGGAAATTAATTATGAACTTCCATATAACACAGAGGTGAATATTACAATCTATAATCTGTCAGGACAAAAAATAACAACGCTTGTATCCGAATACAAAAAAGCAGGTTGTTATACTGTGAAATGGAATGGGAAAGATAATCATAATAACAAAGTAAATACAGGAACTTATTTTTATACTCTTAAAACCAACGACTATAGGATATCCAACAAGCTAACTATACTGAAATAACCCGACGTAATATATACGATTTAAAAATTGTTTAGAAAAAAGTAGTTGTTAGATTGGGGATATTTATTCTTGCCAATTTATCACGATCCACCGTTGTTCGGTCCCGTCATATAAAAGAGTTACGCTACCTGAACCGTTGGTGGTTATGTCTGTATCTCTTAATGTATATATTCCATTGACCGAATTTATTCCACTATTATTCTTGATTGTCATATTTTGATTAGTGGAATTATATATTATAATTACTTTATTTGCAGCTATAGGGGCAAAGCCATTAATTGAAAAAGGTTGAGTAGGCCCGGATATTCTAAAATAAGTTTTATCTGATAATATTATATCATTATTATTTTCATTTGATAGTAAAAGTTCTTCATTAGATAATATTAAATTATTATTTGTAATCAGATTACCATTTACTTTTACATTTCCTGCAAAATATCCTGCATAGTTCTTGCTCGTCGTTGATGTGCTACAAAATAAGGCAATGCTGTCTGAAATAAAATGTCCACCATATGCTACTCCACCTGTTGAAACTGTGCAACTTGATGTTGCTTTTACTCCATAAATATTTGTTTTTCCCATTCCTGATGCTCTAATATTTATTCCATATCCATTTTGGTTTTCTACGGATGTATCATAACTCATTGTAAATATTCCGGCAGACATAGTACCAGTTGACAAACCAGTCGCCTCTCCTTTTATTGCACATTTTGACCCGCGCCCAGAATTGTTCCCAGTTCCAATTTGAAATAATCCACCATACTGATAACCATTCCCTTTATTGTATGATTGACCTAATACGCCTACTGTGGTTAAATCTCCTACCTTGCCATTTCGTAAGTCTGCCCAACCACGTATGCCCTTTACCGGGCCACCGTAAATTGAATCACTTGTGTAGGAAATCATGCCTGCCTCAAATGCCTGACAGGGAGCTGTATGTCCCCAAAGTTCTCCCCATACGCTACCTGCTTGATAGTCTTGAACCGGAGTTCCGTCCGGCAATGTGTCAAATCCATTATAAGATACCACAATCCCCAATCCTTCCCATCCACTCGTTCTGTTATTAACGGGATCTAACTTGATTCTAAGTGCTGAATTTATTCCTTGTGGAATACTGTCAGGGTTAGGTGCTATATATTGATGCCAATTATTAGTATCGGGTCTATCAATTCGCCAAAAATATGGGCTGGTTGAGTCCATAAGTACATAAGTTGAACGGATAAACGCATATTTAACGGTATCTGCATAAGTTGAATGCTCTGCTCTCATTGCATAAGGGATGCTTACTAATTTTTTTCTCGGCGATAATATCTGGCTGTCTATCTGTGTTTCAACCCACAAAGGATTGCCTATAAATATAGATGTGGGAATGGGATTGATACTACCAAGTAAAACATTGAATGCTCCTTTAACAACTGGTACACTTGTTTGAGTCTCATTCCATAAAACATTTCCTGTAGTAGAATCATTGTATATACTAAATTTCATACTGAAATTTCCCATAATGTCTAAACCTGATGTGTCATTTTTTTTCTCAAGATACCCCTGATAATTTATTTCTTGAGGAATTGTCTGCACTGATTTATTTATGAACGTGAGGGGTGTTGTTTTATCTAAAAGTTTGTTGGGAATCTTCTGATTTTGATTTATGGCTTTTGCTTGTATTTCAAAAGCTAGTGTGTTCATTAAAATACTAATTATAATCCATCTCATATTATCTATTAAGGCATAGTGTAAAACACAAGAGTGTTTAAGCTTGATATATAATTTGTCAATACTTTTTTTCATATATTCACTCAGTAGAATTACAACAAGTGATTCAGTTTTATTTCATTTGACAATACTTATTAAAGTTATATCCTTATAAAAATGAATGACATTGAATATGTTGAGAAGCTTGTTGCCGCCAAAAAACAAATTATTACGGAGCTTAAAAAATGTATTGTAGGACAGGATGATGTAATAAACCAGATTTTAGTTGCTCTTTTTTCACAGGGACACTGTATTTTATTGGGAGTGCCGGGTTTAGCAAAAACCTTACTCGTAAACACTATTGCATCTGCTCTTTCTTTAAAATTCAACCGTATTCAATTCACTCCTGACCTTATGCCTTCGGATATAACAGGTACGGATATAATTGAACAGGATGTTGTTAGCGGGAAACGAATCTTCAGATTTGTAAAAGGTCCTGTATTTGCAAATATAGTTCTTGCAGACGAAATTAACCGTACTCCGCCGAAAACTCAATCGGCTTTATTACAGGCTATGCAAGAATATAATGTTACGGCATCAGGAATTACTTATAAATTGGAACATCCGTTTTTTGTTCTTGCCACTCAGAATCCAATTGAACAGGAAGGTACATACCCTCTGCCTGAAGCCCAACTTGATAGATTTATGTGCGAAATAGAAATTGATTATCCGACAATGGAAGAGGAATGTAAAATCGTTGAAACTACAACTTCACAATATGTTCCTGTGATTGAAAAAGTATTAGGTATGGATGATATACTGGAATTGCAAAAACTAATAAGAAAAATCCCTGTTCCTGATATGCTTATTCAGTCTGTCGTAAAGTTTGTCAATCGTACAAGACCAAATTCCGAAGCTCCTAAATACGTAAATGATTGGATTGCCTGGGGTGCTAGTCCCCGCGCTAGCCAGTATTTGATTCTTGGGGCAAAAGCTTGTGCCGCACTTGATGGTAGATATACTCCTTCCATAGAAGATGTAAAATATATGGCGATACCCGTTTTAAGACACCGCATTATCCCAAATTTTCACGCCGAAGCAGATAACATAACTACTGTGGAAATAATAAAACGATTGTTAAAAGAGATTTAAACTATTTTAATCTTTTAAAAATTTGTTCTGCACAATATTTACCCAAGTACAATATCTTTCTAAATATAATCCCATAAGGGATAATCTATAAGTGACTTGCAATTTTTTAAAAATCCAAGTAAGCCTATAAGCCGGGTTCTGTTAGTATGTTTACACATACTGACGATTATTTATCTAAGCGACCTACCCGAAAGCATACCTGTCTGTTGCCAGACAGAAAGGACGAGCAATCCATGCTTTCTAATTGGTCTTGCACCGAACAGGGTTTGCCCCACCTTATCATTACTGACAAAATGAGTGAGCTCTTACCTCACTGTTTCACCCTTGTCTCGCATTGCTGCGGGACGGTATAGTTTCTGTTGCACTTTCCGTCGGCTTTTGCCGCCCCTATCCCCCAGCAAATGCTGGGATACAGGGTGTTCTGCTCTGTGGTGCCCGGACTTTCCTCTCTATAAGTTTCAAAAGAAAAATATAAAGCAATCGTCCGACTTACTTGAATTCTTTATATATATTTCAACGAACTGGTATTTGCTTGTTGTTAAGGTGCTATTAAGCAGATATGTCTATTGTCTTATCTTCTTTCTTTACGCATAAACTGAATTCTCCAGGGAGATTTAATACATTCATTATAGATTTTAATAAGTACGTTTTACTATGAATGTTCTTAAATATTGAAATTGCTTCCGAATAACATTCAAAAGCTTCTTTTATTTTATTTAGTTCGTGAAATATACACCCCATAAGGAATACGCTCCTGCCTTTTGCTTTATCTTTATGTGATTTTTGGGATAACTCAAATGCTTCTGTCAAATGTTTTAATGCACACTCGTAATCACTTCTTGCCCTGTGTAATTCGCCAAGGATTAAACAACTTTCTATTAAAAGAGCGGTGTCATCTATTTCTCTGTATAAATTATTTGCTTCGGTTAAGTAAGACAATGCATCACTTTTATTATCTCGTATAATACAAAATAATCCCCTGTTGAAAGTCGTCATTGCTTTCCATTCTTTTTCTTCTTTGGATTTTTTATCCAGCTCGGAAATCAATTTTTCATAGGATTCATAATCTTTCATTAAGAAATAAGTAATTATAATATTATTATAAATAGTAATTATTTCATTTTTATCGGTTATTGATTTTAATACCTTTTCATAGTATTTCACGGCATCTTTATAACCATAAATAAGCCTTGCTTCATCACCTGCCCATAAGTTATAACTTGCTCCTTTTGAAGAATCCTCGGATAATTCAAGGTGATATGCGATATCCCATAAAAATTCTTCCATCTTTTCGCTATAGTATATTTCTAGCCATTCACCTATTTTTCTGTGCAATTCAGACGAGTTTTCTACTTTGCTTTTAAGAAGTTCGTAAATTTCATTATATGTAAATCTATATTTATTATTAATAACTAATTTAATTAGCCCAAGCTCAAGTCCCTTATCAATTATGTGGGAAAGATACCCCTCATTCTTACCGGTAAACAGAGTTAAAAAACTTATATCAAATTCGTTTCCAAGTAAAGCGGCGGTGGATAATATACTTTCTTCGTTCTTGTCCAGTTGGGTTATTTTATTTTCAAATATTTCTTTTACGGATTCAAAAGGTGTTTCTTCGTTTATTAAGCTGTTAAGAGCTTCCTGTAATACAAATGGATTCCCTTTGGAAAGATTTTTGGCTTTTTCCAATATTGGAGCCGGTGGCACAACAGATTGTGAAAAAATTATCGAAATCATTGCATCCATATCTTTTTCAGATAAAGGATTAATTTGAATTTCCGGCATTTCTTTCCATACTTTAGAAAAACATTTTTCAATCTCGTTTTTATCCGTTATGTGTAGCCCCGAAGTACAGCATATTATTCCCTTGAAATTTTGAGAATGTTGAGCAAGATAAAAAATTAATTCAAAAGTAGATTTATCTGCATCCTGAATATCTTCTATTATAAACAAAACAGGAGCTTCATTGGAAATCGTGTTGAGGGATGAAACTATTTTATTAAAAAACTCTATTCGTTCTTCATCACAGATATTACATAAAATCGAGTTGCTATATTTCAAAGAAATAGGTGAATAATCTAGAAATATATCATAATTGGTAAATTCTAAATCTGTTTTTTTATATTGATCCCAGAAAGGTAATAAAGATTTAATCTGGGCAAACAAGGCTGTTATTTCTGTCGAAAGCGTTTCATT
The DNA here is from genome assembly GCA_028688815.1 of bacterium. Classification (GTDB taxonomy): domain Bacteria; phylum Hydrothermota; class UBA3073; order JACQXS01; family JAQTXJ01; genus JAQTXJ01. The sequence continues at coordinate 16,375 of JAQTXJ010000005.1, forward strand.
CTTTTCTATATATTGTCTGAAAAATTGTTTAAATGGAGCATAAGGTGAGATAGGGGTGTTGCAATGTGTAATAAATGTCTGGTATCCTTTAAATTTTAATCGATCTGAAAATTCACTTAAGATTCTCGTTTTCCCTATGCCGGTTGCACCCGAAACAAAAACTACCTTCTTCCCAACGGCGAAAGCCTTTTGTAAATCTTCAAGCGTTTTTTCCTGCCCGATGAGTTGGGAACAGCTAATGGAACTACGTTTCTTAATGCTGATCTTGCTATACCCTTGCTCTAATAATGTCCTAGAGTTAGCAGCATCTGTGGGATACAGCGAGACTTCTGTTTTTATGCTTACAGGAACTTTAGATTCGAAGTCAAATTTTTCTACGAGGTTTTTAAGGTTTTCTTGCTTCTCTTCCTTGTCTTTTTCTGCTAAACTTGGAGAAAGTATGGTAAAAGCATCTCCGTTGTAGCGGAATAGAGTTTCTTTCTCTGCTAAATTCTCTTTTAGTAAATCTGCCATCTGGCATAATATCTTATCGCCAAGAGGTTCTCCAAACTTTTCATTTATTGTGCGGAAATGGGCAATATCAAGAAAAATAACTCCAAATGTGCGATTCTCTTGTTCGGCATTTAATATTTCTTCCTCACAAAATTCCATAAGCGCATCACGGTCATAAAGTTGGGTGAGGCTATCTATTGACTTCCGGACAGGTTCACTTTTAATACTCGTTTCTATTGTAGATATATCAGCAGTAGAATTTTTAGTAATTTCCTCCGGGATTTTTATATCTTCTTTAGAAATTTCTCCTTTAACAAGCTTAATTGCATTACTTAGATAATTCTCCAATATAGGACTTTCTATATTTTCTGTTTTTATGCTGCTATCCGGTAAAGATGAGGCTGTTTCGCATTGAAATGGACCAAAGTTCTTCGCCTGCTCTATGCCTTCCTGAAGATATAACTCCTTTAATTCATTTATAACGGGCTCACTATTAGGAAACTTTTCGTTTATATATTCGTAGGTCTTGATTACTTCTTCAAGGTTGTTTCTTCTGCGCATACGGTTGGCATAGTCAACAAAGTTTTCAATGGCTTCACTTTTTAATTTAAGTTGAGAATAAAGAATCCCAAGAATGTAATATGTTTCTTCGGCATCGGGATTTATCCTTAAAATCTTTTTGGATATTGCTACAGCGTTATTATATAAAAAATCTTTTGTATAAATCTCCCTTGCTTTTTTATAGGAATTTATCGCATCATCTGTTAATTTCATCATTTTATAAATATCTCCGATAATATTATAAAAATTGGGATTGTTGGGTTCATCCTGGATAAGAACCTGGTACTCTTGAAGTGCCTCGGAATACTTATATTCTTTCAAAAGGTCTTTTGCTTTTTGCTCTCTTATTTTCGTTGATTTCATTAAGTTAAAATAATATATTGAAAATTACTCTTGTCAAGACTGAAATTTTTACGGAAGGTTGCCCTTTACTTCTTTCTTTTCTTACTCGTTGACAAAAATCTTTTTAACAAATAAAATAAATAATTCTATCATCCCAAAAATGGAAAATTTGTTAAAAAATAAATCTGATGAAGAATTGATAAAAGCTGTTGCAAATAAAGATGAATCTGCTTTTGAAATTCTTGTAGAAAAGTATAAATACTCCGTTCTTAACATAATTTATCGTTATACTGCGAATCGTACGGAAGCCGAAGATATTTCCCAGGACATATTTGTTAAAATCTGGCATTCTGCAGACAGTTTTAAATATAAATCTAAAGTCTCTACATGGATATATAAAGTTGTAGTAAATTACTGCCTTAATTTTAAGAATAAAAATAAAATCAACGCCAATATCCAATCTCTTGACGAGCTTTCAGAAAAAGGCGAAATCATAATCGATTCTTCAAGAGAACATAAGACTTATGAAAATCAAGAGACAGATAAAATAGTAAGAGAGTCTATAAATAAATTGCCCGAAAGATACAAAATGGTGCTTGTTTTATCAAGATTTGAAAGTAAATCGTATCAGGAAATTTCAGAAATTATGAACCTTTCAATTCCTGCAGTTGAGTCATTGATTTTCAGAGCAAAGGCGAACTTGAAGAAAGTGCTCTTACCGTATTTTAATAAGAAAATAGGAATTTAATTGTTTTTTCGCAAGTTTTTTGAATTTTAGCTGTCTAATTGAGTAGAATGAAAAAAGAATGTATCAATCCTGAAAAACTATCCGCTTTTTTAGACGGGGAATTATCGGAACAGGAAAGAGAAAACATCAAATCTCACTTGAAAGATTGCCAAGACTGTCAAAAAGAAGCTAGCGAACTAACCAAATTGTCCGAATTGCTTAACAATTCTTTTCTCCCGATAGAACCATCGCCTTATTTTATTGCCAGACTGAAACAGAAAATTGAAGATAACGAATCTATACCCGTTGCGATAACAATTAATGACTGGATAAACCGCATAAAACATTCTCTTATTCCTATCGGAGCGACGGCTCTTATTTTATTGTCTTTTGTTGCTGGAAACCGTATCGGGAACATATTATATCAAAAATCATCAACCGCCCAGGAGCAGGAAATTTATACTTCAGTCGAAAGTTCTATACTTAATGAATCCCCGGAAAGTTCATTAACCAATACTTATGCTAATTTATTACCCGAAGAAGGAGACCGATGAAAACAAAAATTTTAATAATCTTGCTTGTACTATCGCTGGGCGTAAATGTCGGTACGCTGATAACTGTTGTTTATCACTCTAATAAACCCAAAATACATAAACAATGGCGGCAACATCCCTTAAGCGAAAAACTTGACCTTAGTCAGGAGCAGATTGGGCAAATTGAAAACATAAAAACGAAAAGCAGACAGGCAACCGTTCCTTTGAGAGATACTTTAATTATGAAAAGGAAAGAACTTATTTCTCTGTTAAAAAGAAATCCATCCGACAGTATAAAGTCCGACAGTCTTATTAGAGAAATTGCTAACCTGCAAATACAGATGGAGTCATATGTATTAAATGATATGAGAGATATAATGAAAAACTTAACCCCGGAACAATCCCAGAAGTTTTGTGAATGTTTTGAAGAAAAATTACATTGTCCTAGAAAAAGTATGCGGTGTTGTCCGATGAAATAAGATATTAATAAAAACAGATACCTTAAAGGAGGTACAAATGATGAGAGAAAGCGGAAATATGTGTCAAATGGGTGGTGGCCCAAGATTTATGGGATTTAATCAGGGTGGATGCGGTTGTGGCTGTGGCTGTGGCGGCGGAGCTCCACAAAGAAGATTTATGACAAGACGGGAAAAGATTGCTATGCTTGAAGACTACAAAAAAGAACTTGAAGCCGAACTAGAAGGGCTTAAAGAAAAAATAGCAAAAATAAAAAGCTGTAGTAAATAAGGGGGAAGAATGAAAATACAAAAAAAACTTACTTCTGTTATTTTTTCCATAGTATTGATGACATTCTTAAGTGTTCCTGTTCTTGCTGAAAAATCAGACAGAGATGATGATATGGGATGCCCAATGATGGGGAAAAAAGTGATTGTGGAAAAAAGAATGGAAAATTGCGAAATGGGAAGAATGGCGAACTGTGAAATGGGGAAGATGCGCAAAGGAGATTGCGATTTTAAATGCTGTGACGAAATGAAGCGCGGAATGGATATGCCAGATATTCCAAACCTCACGGAAGACCAGAAGATAAAGATGAAAAAAATTCATCTTGAAGCAAAGAAAGACCTTCTTAGAATGGAAGCGGACTTAGAAATCAAAAACATTGAATTCAAAGAATTGATGGATGATAACATGAATGAAGGTTTGATTTATTCTAAGATAGATGAAATCGGAAAGATACGAACGGAAATACAAAAGAAGAAAGTTGGGACTATGTTGGCGGTCAGTAATCTTTTAACGAAAGAACAAAAAGCATCTCTTAAAAAAGAAATGTGTCCAATGATGCGTAAAGAGAAAATAGATAAGAAAATGGATAGAAACTAAGAAGAAAAGATTTACAAAAAAAGGACAGGTGTTTCACCTGTCCTTTTTTTATTTTCTATGAAGGATAGAAAATGTTTCATACCAAACTGTATTCAGAATAATCAAGGTGTTCTCTTGTCTGATTGTCTGCCCATTCTTTTGGTCTCGTAGAAAACATTTTGTTGTCATACCCGAAGGAAAAAGCAATTTCTTTGGAAACTACGAAAAAATATCCATTTATTGACAAGAACATTAATTTCTATTAACTGTAGATAGTAATTATGAAAAAAGATATTAAGATCGGTATAGATGCGAGAGTATTGCAAACGGGTTTTGCAAATAAAGGTATTGGAACATACGATTATAATTTAATTAAAAACCTCATTAAACTAAATACGAATTTTCAATTCTCTTTCTATGTTTTCAACAATTCCGAAATCCCGGATATTATAAAAAACGAAAAACTAATTAAACTGCATAGACATAAAAAATTTAATATTTTTTATCAACAATTTATTACATTAAAAAATAATATTGATGTTTTTCATAACCTTTTATCTATAGGCCCTACGCCTGAAATCGTTCTTCCATTTTTTCAATTTAAGAAAACTATCGGTACCGTTTTTGATTTAACCTTTTACAAGTTACCAGATAAATGGTCTCAATTTATTTCAAATACAAAAGACTACAGATTGCAAATTCATGCATTAAAAAAGGCTCAAAGAGTTATCTCTATTTCATCGTATGTAAAAGATGACTTAATTAAAACATTTGCTGTCCCGGGAAAAAAAGTAGTTGCTGTACATGGGGGCGTAGATTTAAATATCTTCAAACCATTAGAATTACAAGAGGAATTGGAACATATAAAAAATAAATATAACATAAAAAACAATTTTATCCTTGGTGTTGGGGATGTTGGAGACTATAAAAAAAATATAAAAACGCTGTTTAAATTAATAGAATTCTTGCCCGATTTTAAGCTTGTTATAGCAGGCAATCCCGGTAATATTAAAAATTCAAATCCAAAAATTATTTTTGTCGGCGAAGTATCTCAACAAGAATTAACACTATTGTATAATTTAGCCTCTGTGTTCGTATTCCCGAGTTTTGCCGAAGGGTTAGGGTTCCCTGTTCTTGAAGCAATGGCTTCAGGATGCCCTGTTATTGCTTCTGACAGGACTTCTTTACCGGAAATATTGGGTGATGCGGGTATGTTGGTTGCCCCTTCCGATATAAAAGGGATGATGCAAGCTATAAAAACAATAACCGGGAATAACGAGTTCAGGCAGGATATTATACATAAAGGTTTAAAGCGTGCAAAAGTTTTTTCCTGGGAAAATTGTGCTAAAAAAACAATGCAATTGTATGAAGAAATTGCCTGAAAGTAAACTCCTAACAAACTTTTAATAGTAAAAAATAATTTTATTCTCTACTTATTTTAAAAATGTTCATACTCCCGGTTCGATAGCCCTCAATATCCAAAGTTATATAAGCATAACCAAGAGATTTTAGTTTTTTTGCAACCTGTCTTCTAATGGCAATGTCCCAGAATAACTTAATATCTGTATCCCTTACTTCTATCCTTGCAATGTTATTATGATGTCTAACTCGAACTTCTTTTAAACCTAAATCTAAAAGATATTTCTCTGCAAGTTCTACCATTTTAAGTTTGTGCTTGGTTAACGTATCCCCATAAGGGAATCTGCTTGCAAAACATGGAAAAGCTGGTTTGTCCCACGTTGGTAATCCATACTGTTTTGAAAGGAGACGAATATCTTTTTTGCTCAGTTTTGCATCTTTCAATGGACTATAAATGTTATATTCCATACAGGCTTTCATACCAGGTCTGAAATCTTTTATATCATCAAAATTTGTACCATCTAGAATATAATTTAGATTGTTTGATTTAGCAATAATTGCAATATGGGCAAATAAGTCTAGTTTGCACCAGTAACATCTATCTTTGGGATTAGAATAAATTTTAGGATTTTTTAATGGATTCTCTTCAATAACTATATGCTTAACTGATAGTTTTTGGGCCATCTTCTTGGCAAATTCTATTTCCGAATCGGGATAAAATACAGAACTTCCCGTAACTGCCAAAACCTTTTTAGAAGGTATCGCATCTCTTGCAACTTTCAGCAGTAGAGTGCTATCTACGCCGCCGGAATAAGCAATTACTACACTCCCAAGATTTTTTAAGTTAGTTTTAAGAGTATGTAATTTTTTATCTAAAATCTTCATTTAATTTCCAAATTCTACTGATACTTTTCCGTAAAACTCTCTTCCGATAATTGGTCCCCAGTAATATTCGGTTGTCCCTTCGCCGTGCTGCTTCAGGTAGTAATCAAAAATATTATTAATTCCCAGATTAAATTTAATAGGCCCAAATTTCTTAGATGTGTTAAAATTAGAAACAGGATATACAGGGGAATTATGATGGTGAACACTTCCATCTTTGTAAACTGTTTGGACAGCCATTGGTCCATTAACATTACCTGTGATATTAAATTCAAGTTCAGAATCTTTACGATATGTAACGGAATAATCGGCTCCCCATTGATTTATAAATGGCAAAATATGACCGTTTTCAGATTCAGGGGATAATGCAAAGCCTCCGACTGTTAAATCCAAATTGTTTGAATAAGGCGTAAAATTAAATGAAAGTTCTACGCCTTTTGAAGTAACTTCCTCATCCAAGTTGTAATAATAAAAAACAGCCCTTTGCGTAACACTATCTATGCCTTCTAACCTTGTATTTATAAAATTACTTACATGATGATAAAAAGAATTAAGTTTTAAATCCACTATCAGGTCTCCAATAGTGGTTAGCTTGCTAATTCCTCCTTCTGCCGACAATCCTTTTTCGCTTAATAGATTTGTGTCTCTTTTGACGGTGTAACGGTATCCTGCAGGTAAATTCTCAACGCTTCCAAATATGATAGACGGCGTTCTATAGCCTGTGCCGGCAGCAAAATTGAAATCTAATCCCAGCAATGTAAACTTTATAGCCCCATATGGTGACAAGATTTCGCCATATTTGGAATTGAAGTCAACTCGGGCAGCCGCAAAAACTTCTATCCCTCCGGGTTTCCAATGAGGAGTGGAAAGCCCAACTCCATAATTATCTTCATCGTAAGCTTCAAAAAGTCTTACATCATAAAGGTATTCATGGTTCAACGAAACTCCTAATGTGAATTGTCCAAGCATAGCGGAAAGTTCACTGTATAAGTTTTTTTGCTCGGCCGAATAATCCTTGTTCTCAACAATACCATCCTCAGTATAAGAAGATGCAGCTATTTTAAACTTCAGTGGAATGATTGGGGAATTTATACGACTTTGATTCCAGAGATTCCAGCAACGGGCAGAAATTTTTTCTGCATTTGGAATTGTTCCATATTGGTATTCGGGAACTATAACACCACTTTTTCGAACTTCATTAGTAATGGACCCGCCAAAAGTTAAATCATAAAAAGAAGAAGGAGCAATTCTTATGGAGGTAAGATAAATATCTCCTAAATGAGCAGTGTTTTCACTTATCTTATCTTTATTAAGGTCAACAAATCCTCGTTCACTATGAGCTGCCATTCCGGTTATTCCGATAACATTGTAAGAATTATTAAACATACCATATATCTCATTTCCGTAATTACGATAAGTGTAAGAAGCTTTTGTAATTAGCTGATTAGAAGGTTTTGGAAGAGTTACATTTATAGCCCCGGATATGGCATCACTCCCCCAGATTGCTCCCGACGCACCTTTCAATATCTCTATTCTGTCCATAAAACTACTAGGAAAAGCAAGTATATACCTTGATGCTAGCCCGGAAACAATAGGTAATCCTTCAAACAAAATCAACGAAAACCTTCCAGGTAATCCCTGTATTGAAACTTCCGAAGTGTTATTACACATACTGCATTTAGTTTGTAATTCTACTCCCGGTTCTAATTCAATGGCTTCTCCAAGGGTAGATGCACCTGATTTTTCAGCTGCCTCTTGTGGAATAACAGTAATAGGTTCTGGAGTCTTTATTCTGTGAATAGTTTCTTTACGCCCGGTAACTTCTACTGCTTTAAGCTGAATAGCAGATTCTTCTAAGACAACATCTTTTTTTACTTTTTGTCCATGCATAACCATAACGGTAAGTGTTTCTGGCGTAAAACCAATGTATTGATAGATAATTTTAAATTCTCCATGATTTGGAACTTCAATAGTATACTTTCCATTGTTATCAGTTACTCCTCCTATTGTATAGCCATCTAACCAAATTTGGGCGGCAACTAAGGGATTTCCATTTTTGTCATGAACTTTCCCTTCTATTGCTCCGTGGAAAGCAAAAATGGGCGTATTTAACCAAAGAGTTGTAATCAAGACAAACATTAGATTATTCCTTATGTATTTTTTCATTATATTTATTAGACAGCAAAGTTACAAAAAACTTACGATCTAAATAAATATATTTCTTAAAATTAACCCATCTGAACTCTTATATTTATTGTTAAAGCTTTCGAAAACTGGAGTTCAAGATAGATAAGAAAATAACAGTTTTGTGTTTTTTACCTGGAATTATTTTGTAGCAGCACTGTTTTTAATGGCTTTCTTTGAATCAAGGTTTTCTTTAAAACTTATAAGAAGCCATAATACGATCCCTATGGTTATACTTGAATCTGCGACATTAAATACATAAAACCGTGCATTCCCTATGCCGAAATCAATAAAATCTATTACTGCTTTTACCCTAATCCTGTCTATTAAATTTCCAAAAGCCCCGCTGAGTATTAACAGTAGTGGTAAATTGTATTTAATATCTATTTTCTTTAACATAAAAATAATTAAAACAATTGCGATAATTACAAATGGTATGTATGGGATACTGAAATTCAAGCCGAAAACTCCATTTTTATTATATAAAAGTGTGAATTGTAGAAAATTTCCAATTATATGTAACGACTGATATTCAACGAGGTTTTTTGCTATTAAAAATTTTGTTAACTGGTCTGCTACTATTATAGCTAAAACAATTGTGATTTTTCTCCACATTTTATGCAAAATTCCGCATGCGGAATGGCTCTAAGTCTATTGACATCTATCAATTCTCCACAGGATTCGCATATGCCGTAATTTCCGGATGCTAATCTGTCTAACGCCCCATGAATTTTTCGTAATTCTTTCACAATAGAGCTTATCATATAAGAATTTTGTTCCTTTGTTTCTGTATCGCTTGCAATATCTCCTATATGCAATGGATGGCTTGATGCATCTCCGGAATCTTCCTGTTGAGTATGTCTGAATTTTTCTTCTAATTTTGTCAGCCTGCTTTCAAGGTCTGTTTTTCTTTTTAAAAGCAAGTTTCTTATATATTGTAATTCTTTTTCGTCTAATGCCTTGACTGGACTTTTCTTTGTTTTCTTGTCGGTAGTTAAGTTTGAGGTAATAGTTTTAGTCGTTACCTTTTTTAACTGGGGCTTTATTTCTTTTTGTATTTTGGATAAAATGGGCTTCGCTTTTGGTGGAGTCTTGAGTGATTTTGGTTTTGTCTTTGAAGGGGCTTTTTTAAGTAAGACGGGTTTCTTTGTTTTGCTACTCTTGATAGCAGTAGCAGTTTTAACTTTAGGCATGACTTTCTTTATTCTACTCGTTTTGGAACTAATTTTATTTAACATTTTGGATTTTTTTATTTTAAGTTTGCCTGAAGTAGATTTAGCTTTGAATGTTTTGTTATTTTTTGACACCGGTTTAGACTTTTTAATTAATACAGGTTTTGCCCGTTTTACAACAGTTTTTATTTTTTTCGCTGTTTGTAACTTAGTTTTCTTTATTTTAAGTTTAGCTTTGTTCCCTTTGCTGGACGGCAGGTTCTTTTTGCTTTTTTTAACCTTCAACAGGTTCTTTTTTTTCGATTTCTTTTTCATAGTCTTCCTCCTTTATCACTTTACTGCATTTAACACACAGTGTCGGATGTTCATTGTTTTTACCTACTTCCTTTTCTCTTATCCAGCATCGTTCACATTTATTGTACTCACATAAACTAACCTTAATATCTAACTTTTTGAACGTAACCATATTTTCTACTCTGTCAACAATAACTTCAGAAACAATAAATATTGAAGGCAATAAAGCCATTTTATCTCTCAATAGAGATAATACCTTTTCGTCCTTAGAATCAATAATGACAGTTGCCTCCAATCCGCTACCTATGATCTTATTTGCTCTTGCCTGTTCTAATGCAAGCAGGACTTCATCTCTTATTTCACTTATTAACTCATACTCATTTGCAAGTTTCTCATTTTTCCATTCTTCCTTAACCACGGGTAACTTTTCTAAATGTATGCTACCTGTATTGAAGTATCCCCAAACTTCTTCGGAAGTAAAAGGTAGTATGGGAGCAATTAATCTTGCAAGAGCGCTTAATGTTTCGGATAAAACTGTCTGCGCGCTCTGACGTGAAATGGATGACTTGCCGTGAGTATATAACCTGTCTTTTAACGTATCAAAGTAGAATTGTGATAATTCCATAACACAATAGTTATGTATTAAATGATAAACTTTATAAAATTCAAATTCTTCATAAGCTTTTGTTACGTTCTCTATAAGAACTGCAAGCTTATGTAACATTAATTTGTCTACTTCCCATAATTTTTCATAAGATAATGCTTTTTTATAATCATATAAATTTCCAAGCAAAAACTTAAACGTATTTCTGATTTTCCTGTAAGCTGTTGTAGCCGTTTCCAACCCATCCGTGCTGAACATAATGTCACAGGTGTAATCCAATCCGGAAAGGTATAATCTTACTATGTCTGCCCCGTATTTTTTAATGACTTCCATCGGTTGGACCACATTCCCCTGTGATTTTGACATCTTCTTGCCTTCTTTATCAAGTATCAGTCCATGAGTTAAGACCGCTTTAAAACAACTCTGTTCCTCTGTAACCATTGACAAAATTAATGAATGCTGGAACCAACATCTGTGCTGGTCAACGGCTTCACAATAAAGATTGGCAGGGAACTTTAGTTTCTCTTTTACCACGGCGTAGTAGCTGGAAGAAGAATCAATCCATACGTCAAAAATATCTTCTTCTTTTTTGAATTCTTTGTTCCCGCATTTCGGGCATACTGCATCTATTTTTGTGTTTTCATCAAACCAGATATCTGTGCCATTTATCTTAACAAGCCCGATTGCTTTTTCTATTATTTCCGTTGTTAATATTGCTTCTCCGCAAGCTTTACAATATAATGCCGGGATTGGAATTCCCCAGCTTCTTTGCCTTGATAAACACCAGTCAGGTCTTTGCATAATGTTATTTGCAATTCTCTTTTTGCTCCATTCGGGCATCCATTTGACTTTTTCAATTTCTTCAACGCAACGTGTTCTCAAATTATTATGTTCCATATTTAAGAACCATTGTGGCGTAGCTCGGAATATAAGTGGAGTTTTACATCTCCAGCAATGAGGATACGAGTGTTGAAAATCCTCCTTGTACATAAGAGTTCCGTTATTTGTCAGTATTTCTATAATATCTTTATCCGCGTCAAATATATTTTTGCCCTGTAACTCCGGAACTTCTTCCGTAAAACAACCTTTTTCATCAACAGGAGATAAAATCGGTAGATTATATGTAATGCTTGCCAGGTAATCTTCGTATCCGTGTCCGGGAGCTATATGAACACAGCCTGTTCCGGATTCGGAAGTCACAAAACTGGATAGTATGATTTTTCCTGTTCTGTCAAGGAATGGATGCTTATATTCTATGCCCCCAAGTTCTTTTCCCAAAACGGTTTTTTCAACCTTATAGTCCTTTATTTTTAGTTTTTCGACAACCGTAGGCAATAGGGAATCTGCCATTATAAGAGTTTCTTTTTCGGTTTTAACAAAATTGTATTTGAATCCCGAGTTTATTGCGCATGCAACGTTTGCCGGGAGCGTCCATGGAGTAGTAGTCCATATTAAAATATAAGTGTCCGGCATAGACAATATCTTGAATTTAACGTAAACGGATGGCGAAGTGAAATCTTTATAGTCAAGCTCTGCTTCGGCAAGTGCAGTCCTGCATTTTGTACACCAGTGAACGGGTCGTTTTGCGCGGTATATATATCCTTTGGAAACCATTATTTTAAATACTTCCAAAACCTTTGCCTCGTATTCTTTGGACATAGTAATATATGGATTGTCCCAGTCTGCAAAAGTTCCTAATCTCTTGAATTCCTGTCGTTGTATATCAACGGATTCTTCCGCATATTTCTTACATTCTTGCCTGAGCTGGTTTTTGGTAGAAAAACTTTTAGCGCCTTTCTTCTTAATAACCGCGTGTTCTATCGGCATTCCGTGACAATCCCAACCCGGTATGAAATGGACTTTATAACCTGCCAGGATTTTATACCTGATAACCATATCCTTAAGTACACGGTTAAAGGCTGTCCCTAAGTGCGCATGTTCGTTCGCATAAGGTGGTCCATCATGAAATATATATTCGGGCGCATTAGCTCTATTTTCCTGTATGAGATTATATAAACCAGTGTCTGCCCAGTTTTTAAGAATGTCTGCTTCTTTCTGGACTAGATTCGCACGCATAGGAAATGCGGTACGCGGTAATATTACGGTATCTTTGTAAAGCATAAGATTGGAGTTTATAATAGTAGTCTTATAAAAGTCAAGTAATATCTTAAATTAAAGGCTATATGCGAAATTAAAAACTAATTGATTCTCCGTTATATGGTCCGTATAGCATTTTAAAAATTATAAATATAAGGCAGAGATAGACTGTTGCAATAAGGATTTTATGTAATTTCGTTAATCTTAATTTTTCCTTGTACTTGGATAATAGTTTTTTTATAACAAAATTCAGTATAAAAAATAATGAGAAGAATACCAGCATATTCAGTGAATCACCCCATACACTTGTAATAAGATAAGAAGAATACCAGAATGCCCATAGCCATAAAATGTTTGTAAATAATGGATTTATTCGCCATCTTTTGCTTGCATAACTTTCAATTACTCCAAATATAGTCATTATACCTATTAAAAGTAATGTTTTTAGTATTTCATTCTTGTCTCCGGACAAAAGGGGCGGAATGATTAAAGTAGCTATGAAAGAAATGCCAAAAAAATACCCAACTGCCTTTTCGCTTTTGGACTCCTTTTCTACCCTAAATAACAAAAGATACAAAAGAAATACCCCGATTATGATTGTAAGAATTGTGCAAATAATAAGCAAGGGCAAACTGGATAATATTTTTTCCATATAATGCCTCGGCAGTAAAAATTATTTTTCCTTTTTTATACATTAATGTTAATTTTAAACGATGTTTTGTCAAGGGACAATTGTTTACCGTATAATCTTCTCTGGCAGGGGCAGATATATGCTTATATTATCCATAATTGCTGTTAGAATAACATTGACAAATTAACCCGTAAATAATAGATTAATTGGTAAATATAAATTTTATTGGAACTTTTTGGCAGTATAACCTATCTAAAGGATAGAAATGCAATTTGAAGAGGTGGTAACTATGTATTCGGATAAGTTATTTAATATGGTATTTGGATTTACCGGCAATTATGATGATGCATCCGATATAACACAGGAAACCCTATTCCTTGCGTATAAAAGTTTTGGTAAGTTTAGGGGAGATTCAAATATATACACATGGTTATACAGAATTGCAAAAAATGAGTGTTATAAGCATTTCAATAAGAATAAAACATCTTTAATGCCCTTAAATGCAGAAATTATAAAAGAAGCAGTCCCGGATGTTGAAAATAAACTTAGAATACAAAAACTAATTTCAACCTTACCGGTAGAATATCGTGAGCCTATAGTTTTGAAATATTATAATGATATGCCTTACGAAGAAATAGCTAATACAATAGGTGTCCCGGTTGGTACTGTAAGATCAAGACTTGCAAGAGGTAAAGAAATGCTGGAAAAGAAGTTAAATTTGCGTGCAGGTGGATTACCGGCATCGCATTAGAGGAGGAATTTATGAAAAATTGTGATAATATTAAATTGCTTATTCAGGCTTTTGTGGACAATGAGTTGTCTTCGGACGAACAAAAAATTCTTGATTCTCATATAAAAGAATGTCAGGATTGCAAAACCGAACTGGAAAACGCAACAATTCTTAATAAACTTCTTAAGGATAATATCAAAAAGGTAGACCTCCCACCATATTTTGAAGCTAAATTATGGGCAAGAATTGAACGGGAAAAATCTAGAAAATTCTCATTTGCCAAATTAATCCCTATAACAGTAAGTCTAATATGTGTAATTTTCGTTGCTGTGTTTTCTTTTCCACACTTAAAAACAGGCAAACCTGATATTTATATAGTGTCTCCTGAGGTTAATTCCATAGTTCCTGACAATGATGTAACAATAAGTGCTGCATTTTATAATAAACCTAAATCACAGGAAGCGCAAATACTAATCAATGATGAAGTTGTTGCCCGCGAAAAAGAATCCGACCAGATAATATATACATCAGATAAGAATATGAAAGAAGGATATTATAAAATGAAAATTCAACTGATAGATAAAAATAATAAAGTAGTGAAACAAAAAGAACAGGTGTTTTATGTAGTTCCTGATGGAAAAGATAGTGAATTATAAATTTTTTTGGAACTTTTTTGATATGATTTATATCTAATTTAGCAAAAGGAGGTAAAAGTCGATGAAAGAAATACAAAGAAATAAAAATTTCTCTGAATTTAATCGGGGAATAAATAATAGGAGGTATAATATGAAACGCTTTTTCGGAATAATTGCTCTTGCTCTGCCAATGGCACTACAAGCGGCAATAACAGTTAAAGTGCTTCCGAATCCTGCCTTGGTGCATCCTAAAGATGTAGTTCAGTTCAAGGCAGAAGTAACTGATTCTATGGGGAATCAGGTGGAAGCTAAAATAAAATGGGATGTGAAACCAAATCAGTTAGGGAAAATTGGTCCTAATGGTTTATTTTTTGCAGGTGGAAAAGAAGGAAAAGGTATAGTTCGTGCATTAGTAGAAACAGCGGCCGGAAAAGGTATAGGCCATTCACTTATAAAAATTAGTCGCGAAGCTGAAAGACGGGAATTAAAAGTCAGGGTAATACCTGCCCGCACTTTTGCGAAAATAGGCGACCCCGTGCAATTTAAAGTAGAAGTATTGGATAATGATGGGAAGCCCGTAGAAATATTTAAAACTTTGTGGAAATTAGCCCCGCCGCATATGGGTAAAATCTCTCAAGATGGAATATTTACAGGGGATGAGAATGGAAAAGCTAAAATCATAGCTCTTGTAAAAGCGGGTGCTCTTGAAGGTATTGGAGAAGCTACTGTAATGGTGGGCGAACCCGGTAAATATTTGCCGATTAAAATAAAACCGCCCCATGCAATACTTAAACCGCAAGAAACAATGAAATTTGAATATGAAATAATGGGACCGCATAATGACTCAATTCCTGCGAAAGCATTATGGAAAGTTATGCCGGAAAATCTTGGCACTATAACATCGGATGGAGTTTTTACTGCAGGAGAAAAGAAAGGCAAAGGATTTATTGCCGTTGTAGTGAAAGCAGGCGATATGACCGGTGGTGACCGTGCAGGAATTATTATCGGTAAACCTGAAAAAGTAAAAGTTAAAATATATCCTAAATTCAGCTCAGTAGAACCAATGGGAACCATTCAATTCAATGCTGAAGTTTATGATATAAATGGTAATTTAATACAAGTGCCTATAAAGTGGGAAGTGAGACCGGAAAAAGCAGGGACTATAAATGCGGACGGATTATTTACTGCGGGCCCCGAAATTGGAAAATGTGAAGTTTTAGCTATCGTTCCGCCTGAATTTGGTATGGGATTAGACCGTGCAGAGGTTATTGTTGCAAAGAATATGCAATTTATAGTAAAAATAACACCTCTTGATGCCAGTGTAAAACCAGGCGAACAGTTTAAATTTACGGCGGAGGTTACAGATCAAAAAGGCGCTCCTCAGAATATTCCTTTAATATGGGAAGTCGGACCGAATACTCTTGGAATAATTACAAGAGACGGATTATTTACGGCAGGTAAAAATCCCGGTAAAGGTATAATAGTTGCGCTTGTCCCACCGCAGTTTGGTATGGGTAAAGGTGTGGCAAATATTGTGGTTCAGGGAGCAACTAATTCGTATGCCGTTAAAATAGATCCTAAACTTGTAAAAGTTAAGGTTGGAGCTACTCAACAGTTTGATGCAAAAGTGGTTGATGCCAATAATAACGCAGTGCCAAATATTCCTTTGATTTGGAGAATAGAATCTCAAGTGCAAGCCGGAACTATTACACAAAATGGGTTATTTACTGCAGGGAATACCCCATGTAAATGTAGAGTAATAGTTGACATAAAACCGGGATATGGTTTTAGTCATGATGTGGCAGATGTAGAAATTATTCAATAAAGTAGAATTTTAATTAAAAGGCATTGTTCGCTTAGTGCGGACAGTGCCTTTTTTATTTACAGAGTATTTTAGACTTGACTGAAGTAAAATTGCCCCTAAACTATTGACCTTTAATTAAAGCGGCAAGGAATACAAAAAATGTATATAATATTATTTGCATTATTAAATGTTCAGATTACACATACCCCACCGAATAATATTTTTATGGATGCTCCATTACAAATTTTTGCCGAGGTTTCTGAAGAAGTTGAAATGGCATATGTTTTAATAAATGAAAAAATGGTTTATATGCAGAAAGAACAAACGCACCTATCTGCTACTATTCCCTATGAATTTGTTGAATCGCCGTCGATAAAATATTGCATAGTCGTTAAAACTAAAGACAATAAAATCGTTAAATCCCCGGAATATAAGGTCTCCGTTATAATAAGAGATAATTTAATTGAGCTTGTGAGCCCTGAACCATATAGTTCAATTACTACAAAAAAGCCGGATATTGTTATTGTGTTTAGTAACGAAGTTAATCCTAAAGATATAACAGTGTTTCTTGATAGCGTTAACATTACTTCAAATTGTGAAAATACTTCTTTCTCTATATATTACACCCCGAGGGCTAACTTAAGAATTGGACAGCATCAATTGAAAGTAAAAATAAAAGATATAACTGAAACTACTTTTTCTTTTAATATAACTTCTAAAATATCTGCGCATGGATATGCATCAGCAGGGGCAAGATATACAACAAGTAAAGATTCCGTAACCTCCTCTTTACCCTATGAACCCGGAATACATCCTTTGTTTGATACTTATATAAATGGCTCACTATATTTTCCTTTTTCTTTCTGGTTTAATATGGACGAAGGATATAATTTTAATTTTGAGATGGAATATCCTAGGGGTAAATTATCAGTAGGAGATATTTATACGACTTCGTCAATGTTTACATTATATGGAATATTACCACGCGGGCTTAATTTAACCACAAGTTCTACATTTATGAATATTGATTTACTTTGTGCACAAGTAGAAAAATCGGATACGAATTATCTTACTTATGCAAGATATATATTGGGCGGAAAAATAAGCAGAAAAATCTTAAACGCCAGTTTGGGGATTAGTTATTACTATGGATTGGATGACTCAACTGTTTTGACAACTTTATCTGATACTTCTTTAAATAGATTAATGTATGAACCACCTATAAAAAATAACTTTTTTACGGGAGAAGTTAAATACCCATTTTTGGAGCAATTAATTGGGATAATTGAATTCAGCAAAAGTAGTTCTCAATATCCGGATTCAGCATTAAAAGAAGGATATGCTTATAACGCCGGGATAGAATTAACAACCGATTACATTGACAATAAATTAACTTATAATAATATAGACACCTCTTATTTTATAATTGGGAATCCTTATCTTGATGCCGGTAAAAATGGGGTTCTTGATGAATTTTCTATCCAGTATAAAAACCTTTACTTGAATGGTAATTATGAAATATACAAAATAAGCGATTCAACGGAATATATGCTTTATAATTATCTAAATTATACTTTTGGAAAATTTACCCCCTATATTATTTATTCAAATACTTTTGGACTTTCATCTACAAGTAGTGGCGTAAGATTTGGATTTTCCAGAGGTTATGCCTCAAGTAGTTATGGAATAACAAGTAGCGGAAATTCATTCAGGGCTGATGCAGAATGCGAGTTCATTAAAAACAGGTTTTCATTAAAAACCGGATATGGACATAATAATTCATCAACTTCTTTTAATTGGACATCGGATATCCGGATGGAAGTTTATAAGTTTATTACACTGGAATATAAGATTATGAATAATGTTAATGAATACGATAGCACATATAGTTATAATGAAAATATAATAACTTTAAGATTGAAAAAACAATTTTAATTAAAGGGGGAACAATGAAGACGCTTTTTGTGATAAATCCCGGATCTACATCTACCGTATGTTCTTTGTTTGAAGATGAAAAGGAAGTTAAAAGAGAAAAATTATCTCACTCCCAGGAAGAACTTAAGCAATACAAAAATTCTTTAGACCAACTGGATTTCAGATTCAAAATAATAGAAGAACTTCTCAATAAATGGGATGTAAAAAAAATAGATGCGGCTGTCGGAAGGGGTGGTCCGTTTAAACCAATTATAAGCGGAACGTACAATGTAAACGAGACTATGTTAAACGATGTTAAAGAAGGCAGAGTTTTGGCGGAACACATATCAAATATAGGACCATTGTTAGCTTCAAAAGTAGCTAATAAATACAATGTTCTTGCATTTACTGTTGATCCTGTTTCAGTAGATGAATTTGAACCCCTTGCAAGAGTTGCGGGTATTCCCGAAGTTACACGGGTCGCATTACAACATACATTGAACATAAAAGCAATGGCAAGAAAGGCGGCTTCACAACTTGGTAAATCTTTGGATGCTATTAACCTTATCGTGGCGCATTTAGGTGGAGGAATATCTATATGCCCATTAAAATCGGGAAAAATAATAGATGCGAATAATGCAAATGAAGGTGGTCCTTTTTCTCCTGAACGTAGCGGTAGTTTGCCTGTAACACAATTAGTGAAACTTTGTTTTTCGGGAAAATATGACGAGAAATGGATCAAAAAAAGACTTGTAGGAAATGGCGGAATTACTGCTCATCTGGGTACAAATAGTATAGAAGAAGTGAGAGATAGAATAGCTAACGGCGATGAAAAAGCAAAGTTTTATCTTGAAGCAATGGCTTATCAAATAGCAAAAGAAATAGGTGCAATGGCAACAGTTCTTAAAGGAAAAGTTGATGGAATAGTTCTTACGGGTTCCGCTGCAAATTATAAATTATTGGTTGATTTGATAAAAGAACGAACGGAATTCATAGCTCCTATGCTTGTTCTTCCGGGTGAAAATGAGATGCTTGCGCTTGCTCAGGGTGCGCTAAGAGTTCTAAATGGTGAAGAAATCGCAAAACAATATCTGTAACCGATTACTAAATCCTATATTAATATATAAAGAAAATTACAAAAGTAGAAATCTACTTGATGTATGTAATTTTCTTTGTTATTACAGAATTATTCCCTGCTTTTAGTGTTACAAAGTATACCCCGGCAGAGTTTTTCCCGGTGTTCCATAAAGTTTCGTAAATTCCGGGAGGACAGTTGTTTCTCTCTAGAATTACATCTTTAATTCTGCCCGTAATATCTGTTATCTCAAGCTCAATGTTTGTTTCGTTTTTTATCTGGAACATTATTTTTGCAAAAGAGCCTTTTACAACAGACGGGAAATTTAAGTAATTTTCGTTTTTGGATTCGGTCTCTTCTATATTGCCCCCAGGACATGGATTCAGGTAAGCAAATATATGTCCACTGGAAGATGATTCCGTTAAAACTATATCAGGGCAGCTATCTCCGTCGAGATAAGATACATAAGGAAGATCAAACAGTTGGTAGTCAGTAGAAAGAGTGTGACTTGTAAAGTTTCCACTCCCATCATTCTCATACCATCTAAACCAATAACTTCGTCCTGCAACGACGATATCCATATCCCCATCGGGCTCAAAGTCTCCAACATCAATGCCATCAATGGCAGTGCAATTTGCATCTATTGTATATCTTTGAAAACTATTTCCTCCGGTGTTTTTATACCAATAAAAAACTCCCGTTGATGCATTTCCTGACGCGATATCTATTAACCCATCGTTATTAAAATCTGCACATCTTACTCCTGCACCACCACTACTCTGTATGTAGTTGGGAGGGCCAAGCGTATTGTCTATTATATACGGACTAAAACTTTCACTACCATTGTTTTTGTATAAAATCAATTTGCAATTTGCTGTTGTATCAAGATTCCCATGATAACATTCAGTCACTACTATATCAAGATGTCCATCTTTGGGCACATCATTGTCAAAACAATCTATTTTCCATGCGTTACAAAATCCTATAAGATGGGGAGTGAAATTTAAATTTCCTGTATTTTCATACCAGTAAACACCGGTAGCTGTCTGAGTAGTGTAAAATCTGTTAGTGTTGACTGCCACGATTATATCTATATCTCCATCTCCTTCCATATCTCCAAATCTCATTTGCCTGAATAACCCACTTATACCGCTACTGTTAATATCTGTTGTTGTAAAAGTTCCTCCTCCACTATTTGTGTGAAGCAAGAGATATGATAACCCTGTTGCAGCCGTATTGTCATCTGTTGATACGGCATCTATAGTCCCATTATTGTTAAGGTCAATTCCTGCTATTTCCTGGTTATAATAAGGAGAATTCCATATAAGGTTGCTTGCCGACCAAGTTTTTCCCTTGTTAGTGTTTGCATACCAAACTGCCGTCTTACTCACTGCAACTGTTGCAAAAATATCAAGTTCGTATTTAGGGCTTGTGCCGTCTATGTTTCCAGTCCAGTCGCCATGAGGAACATTCAATCCGCTTGCTACTGTTACCCTTGTAAAAGTTACTACCCTTGCATTAGTGGTTGTTGTGAATACTGACGAAAAGAAAATTAATGATAATAACATACCTTTATATAATTTCATTCTTAGCCCCCATAAAAACTTATACTACTTAATATGTAAATATGTTTTAAAATTATGGTTTTGTCAAGGGGAAAAGATGATATTGTCTATTATATATAGCTTTCAAGGACTACATTATCATCAAATATTTTGAACCTTACGGACTTTAGGTGGATGCTGTCTTTAATCTTTTTTATTCCAAGATCCCCTATAACCGAGACTCCCATACCAATAAGTTTTGGCGCAATAATAAAATATACTTTATCTACTATTTTACTGGATATTGCTTGCGTAAAGACCTCTTTCCCGCCTTCTATAAGTATGCTCTGGATATTATTTTTAGCTGATTTTTGCAATAAAGAGAGTAAATCTACTTTACCTCCCGGAAATCTCCATATTTCTGCGCCCGGGATAGATTTGTTTTTATTTGTGGTAGCTATTATGCAGTTATCTCCTAATATTTTTGCATCTGTAGGTATAGACAAATTAGAAGAGAGAATAATTTTTTTGGGACTCTTACCTTTGACCAGTCTTACGGTAAGTTCCGAGTTATCATAGTTTATAGTATTGCTACCGACTAAAATGGCATCCACATTGGCTCTTAATTGGTGCACAAATACTCTTGTTTGTGGATTACTTATCCATTCTTTGGTTTTTGTACTACCTGCTATTTTACCATCCAGAGTTATTGCTGCTTTCATTATTATAAAGGGTAATCCCGTTCTCATATATTTTAAGTAAGTTTCATTTAATTTTTCTGCTTCTTTTTTATATTCTCCTATAACTACCTTAATTCCTGCTTTTTTTAATTCTTTAACCCCTTTTCCATTTACCCATTTAGCAGGGTCAATTATGGATGTATGAACCTCTTTAATTCCTGCTTTTATTATAGCTTTTGTGCAGGGTGGAGTCGTTCCCCAGTGACAGCAGGGCTCCAAATTTACATATAATATAGCTCCCTTAACGTCTGATTTTGCATTTTTAATGGCAACAACTTCTGCGTGAGGCGTTCCCTTGCCTTTATGATAACCCTTTCCGATTATTTTACCATTTTTTACTATAATAGCGCCTACCATAGGATTGGGGGAAGTTTTGCCTCCAAGTTTTGCAAGTTTGATTGTTTCTTGGATGTAATTTATAGGCATTGTTTTCGGTAAGAGTTTTTATAGATAAGTTAAAAACAAGTATAATATATTAAGTTTATCCTACGAGTAATGCTTTCAGCAGTGCCATTCTAAGATATAGCCCGTTTTGTGCCTGTCTAAAATATGCGGCGCGCGGGTCGGTATCTACTTCTTTTCTTATTTCGCCTGCTCTTGGAAAGGATTATGAAATTTTGACGGCAGAGATTTCAAAAGCAACTTTTGGTATAACGCCCAGTCGGTATAAAAAAATCAAAGGATTAAAAAGAGAAAACCTGCGTGACCATATGGATGATTTTGAATTGATTTTTACGATGTTAGGAGAAAGAGCAACTACAGAAATTCATCGGACTGAAGATTCTCAAGGTGTGCCAAAATTAAAATCCGATGCCAAAGCAGGAGGAAAAATTGCCGGAGATGCCAGAAAAAAATTAGAAAAAAGGTTAAAAAGGTCTATTGTTTCAAAAGAAAACTATTTGAGACCACAAGCTAAGAAATTAAAAAAGAAATAAATCTGTCTCCTAATAACTATTATACTATTAACGAATCCCCTATTAACGATTTTACTGACCACTGATCACTGACCACTGTCCACTATTTTTTCTCCTTGACTTTTCCCATTCCCGTTTTAATAATATAACTTAACATTAACTAACAGGAGAAAAATATGGCTAAAACAGAAAACTCTAATGGAGCGAATCTGGGTTTTGAAGAAAAACTCTGGCAGGCGGCAGATAAGCTAAGAAGCAATATGGACGCTGCCGAGTATAAACATATTGTTCTCGGCTTAATATTCCTGAAATATATTTCAGATGCGTTCAAAGAAAGATACGATACCCTTTATAAAGAAGTCTCTATCCCTGAAAGTAAATTGTATATAAAGGAACCGGGGGAACGATA
Source organism: bacterium (assembly GCA_028688815.1). Classification (GTDB taxonomy): domain Bacteria; phylum Hydrothermota; class UBA3073; order JACQXS01; family JAQTXJ01; genus JAQTXJ01. The sequence goes on from JAQTXJ010000005.1 coordinate 39,338, forward strand.
CAATGAATTAAATGACCCTGACCAATATAAATCAGAGAATATATTTTATGTCCCGGAAAATGCCCGCTGGGGGTATCTCCAGAACAATGCAAAAAGACCGGATATAGGTAAAATTATTGACGATGCAATGGATGAAATAGAAAAAAATAATTCTTCTCTCAAGGGAGTATTACCAAAAAATTATGCAAGACCTTCTCTTGACACACAAAGATTGGGAGAACTTATTGACTTAATTGGGACAATCGGATTGGGAGATGAGGAAAGTAGGAGCAAGGATATTCTCGGCAGAGTATATGAATATTTTATCGGACAATTTGCAGATGCTGAAGGGAAAAGAGGGGGGCAATTCTATACTCCTCGTTCAATTGTTCAGTTGCTTGTTTCTATACTTGAACCCTATAAAGGGAGAGTTTTTGACCCTTGTTGTGGTTCCGGTGGTATGTTTGTGCAGAGTGAAAAATTTGTTGAAGCTCACGGTGGAAGAATAGGAGATATTTCTATTTATGGGCAGGAATCCAATCAAACCACCTGGCGACTTTGTAAAATGAATTTAGCTATCAGGGGAATTGATGCAAATATTCAATGGAACAATGAAGGTAGTTTTCTTAATGATGCTCATAGAGAGTTAAGGGCAGACTTTGTTATCGCCAATCCACCATTTAATGACAGTGCTTGGAAAGGGGAGATGGTGCGAGAAGATATAAGATGGAAATATGGAACACCCCCAACAGGGAATGCAAACTTTGCATGGGTGCAACACTTTATTCATCATTTAGCTCCTATGGGAATGACTGGATTTGTTTTAGCAAACGGCTCAATGTCATCTAATACTTCCAACGAAGGAGAAATAAGAAAAAACATAATAGAAGCTGATTTGGTTGATTGTATGGTTGCATTACCATCGCAATTGTTTTATAATACAATGATACCTGCTTGTCTCTGGTTTATTGCAAGAGATAAGAAAAACCACAAGTTCAGAGACAGAAGAGGCGAAACCCTATTTATAGATGCAAGAAAAATGGGTATAATGGCTGACAGAAGACATAGAGAACTACCAGAAAAGGAAATACAAAAAATTTCAGATATTTATCACAAATGGAGAGGTGAAGGCGAAACTTACGAAGATGTTCCCGGCTTCTGCAAATCCGTAACATTAGAAAAAATAAGAGAACACAAATGGATTTTAACTCCAGGCAGTTATGTTGGAGCGGAAGAAGAGGAAGAAGATACAGAACTATTTGATGACAAAATGAAAGAATTAACCTCGGAGTTCGCGAAACAGATGAAACAGGAACAAAAACTGGATGAAGAGATAAAGCAGAATTTAAAGGGATTAGGGTATGAAATATAATAAAATTGTACTTGAGGAGGCAATATGACACTGGATTTGAGCAGTTTACAAAAAGCAGTTAGTTCTCTTGAGCGGGCAATAAAAGTTGCTTCTTCTCAAATTACAGGAGAAGTTGATACAGATTATGAAGAGGTTATTCGTGCCGGTGTCATTCAGAGTTTTGAGTTTACCTACGAGGTATGTTGGAAATTTATGAAACGATGGCTGGAAAATAATTTTGGTAATGACACTGTTGATGGGTTATCCAAAAAAGAATTATTCAGAGTTGCTGCCGAAAGTCAACTTATAAAAGACGTTGAAGTTTGGATAGGGTACCACGAAGCAAGAAATAAGACCTCGCATATTTATGATGAAGATAAGGCTAAAGATGTATATGATGCGGCAGTCCAATTCATAAATGAAGCAAAAGATTTACTTGAAGTCTTAAAAGCTAAAAATGATTGATGTTTCCCCATTTCATCTGGCAATAATTAAAAATATATTCCATAAGTATGTTCCAAAATATGAAGTTCGTGCATTTGGTTCACGCGTAACATGGACAGCAAAAGACTACTCAGACCTTGATTTGGTGATCCTCGGAAAAGCAAAAATTCCTGATAAAATATTTCTTAATCTCAAGGAGGCTTTTCAGGAATCCAATCTTCCGTTTAGGGTAGACGTGCTTGACTGGCAGAGAATCTCGCCGGAATTCAGAACAAACATTGAGAAACAATATGAAGTAATTCAAAAATCAATAGAGGGAAAATCAAATGAAGTAGGGATACTTTCTGAAGATTGGGAAGAAGTAGGAAATTATTTAGAAATAGTAAAAAGCAATATTAATCCATCCCAATCTGAAAAATATTATCATTATAGCATCCCTGCATACGATAATAATAAAACTCCAGAATTTCAAATGGGCTCTGAAATAAAAAGCAATAAGACTAAAGTTTATTCCAATACGATTTTAGTTTCAAAATTGAATCCACGATTTAATCGTGTATGGGAAATAAAAGAATGTGATAATAATTCTATTTGCTCAACAGAATTTGTAGAGTTGAAATTTAAAAGAAAAGATGATGAAGTGTTGATTGATTATTTCACGGCATTATTTAATACGTCAAACTTTATTAATTATCTTACAGCTAACGTTAAAGGTACCAGTAGCAGCCACCAAAGAGTATCTCCGGAAGATATATTGAGATTTAATTTCAACAAGATATCAATAGACGATAAAATTATAATTGGTAAATTATATTCAGAGTTTTCTTTAAAAATAGAACTTAACCAGCAGATGAATAAAACGCTTGAAGCAATCGGGCAGGCAATTTTCAAACATTGGTTCATTGACTTTGAATTCCCCTTCGATTTCGATCAGGGGAGGTCCGATAATAATGGCAAACCCTATAAATCCTCCGGCGGTCAGATGGTTGATTCTGAACTTGGTAAAATACCGAAAGGGTGGAGAGTTGCAAAACTTGGAGATATATTAGATAATATTAAAAACCCACTAAAACCGGGCGAGCATTTAAAAAACAGAAAATATGTTCCTATTGATAATCTTCCTATGCGAAAAATAGGACTGGATTCTTATTTGCCATATATTGAGGCAAAAAGTAGTCTAGTTGCATTTGAAAAAGATGACATTTTATTAGGTGCAATGAGAGTTTATTTTCATAGGGTTAATTTATCTCCCTTTGCAGGTATCACAAGGACAACAATTTTTGTATTAAGACCAAAAAATAAAGAATTTTTGAGCTACTCTTTATTTTTGTTAAGTCAAGATTCTACAATTGATTATGCAAATTCACATTCGAAAGGCACTACTATGCCTTATGCAGTATGGGATGGGTCTTTGTCAGAAATGGCAGTAATAATTCCCGAAGAGACAATAATAAAGAAATTTAATGAGCTTTTCTATCCTTTATTGGAGAAGATAAGAGACGCTCTATTTGAGCAAACAACTCTTTCTCAAATCCGTGATTCTTTATTGCCAAAACTTATGTCGGGGAAGATAAGAGTAAAAATATAGAAATGCCACACATCCTAACCGAATCAGAAGTTGAGCAAGCGGCCCTGGAGATACTATTAGAATTAGGGTATAAAATACTCTACGGACCTGACATTGCACCAGAGCCTGATGGTAAAACCCCGGAAAGACAAAGCTATTCCGATATTGTTCTTGTTGACCGTTTAAAAGATGCAATTAATAAACTTAACCCCAATATCCCACAGGAAGCCAAAGAAGAAGCCCTTAAGAAAATCCTGCGAAATGAAAGCCCAAACCTTATTACTAATAACCAGCAGTTCCATAAAATATTAGTTAATGGTCTGGATATTGATTACAGAAAAGATGACAGAATAATTAATGACAAAGTCTGGCTCTTTGATTTTAAGGAGATAAACAATAACGAATTTCTTGCAGTAAACCAGTTTACAATCATAGAAAATAATAACAATAGAAGACCTGATATAATCCTGTTTGTTAATGGCTTGCCTCTTACAGTTATAGAACTCAAAAACCCTGCCGACGAAAATGCTACAATAAAAACTGCTTTTAACCAGCTCCAAACTTATAAACACCAGATTCCATCACTGTTCAATTATAATGAGATTCTTGTCATTAGTGATGGAACAGATGCAAGAGCGGGCACTATAACTTCAAACTGGGAGCGATTTCTCCCATGGAAAACAATAGAAGGCACAGAGCTTGCTTCTTCAATAACACCTCAAATTGAAGTCCTTTTCAAGGGAATGTTTGATAAGAAAGTTCTGCTTGATTTAATAAGACATTTTGTCGTATTCCAACGAGAAACAGATAGCAGGGAAAACGTTACTACCCTGTCCAAGAAAATATCCGCATATCATCAATATTATGCAGTAAATAAAGCAATAGAAACTACAATAAAGGCAACTAAGGGCGACAAACGATGCGGTGTAGTCTGGCATACCCAGGGGTCAGGCAAAAGCCTTATTATGGTGTTTTATACGGGCAAACTTGTCCTTTCTATGGACAATCCTACCATTGTTGTGTTGACTGACAGAAATGACCTTGATGACCAGTTATTTGATACTTTTGGCAGTTGCAATGAAATCCTAAGACAAGAACCGGTCCAGGCGGATACGAGAGAAAAATTAAAAGAGTATCTTCAAGTAGCTTCCGGTGGTATTGTATTTACGACAATCCAGAAATTCTTTCCTGAAATAAAAGGAGATAAATACCCCTTACTCTCCGATAGACGAAACATTATTGTAATAGCAGATGAAGCCCACAGAAGTCAGTATGATTTTATTGACGGGTTTGCAAGACATATGAGAGATGCTCTTCCGAATGCTTCTTTTATTGGATTTACAGGAACACCTATTGAAAAGACAGACAGGAATACGATTGCGGTATTCGGAGATTATATTGACATTTATGATATAGAACAGGCGGTTGATGATGGTGCAACTGTCAGAATATATTATGAAAGCAGACTCGCAAAACTTGACCTCAAAGAAGAAGAAAAGCCCAAGATAGACCCTGAGTTTGAAGAAGTAACTGAGGGTGAAGAAATAGAGAAAAAAGAAAAATTGAAAACCAGATGGGCAAGATTAGAAGCAATTGTTGGCTCAGAAGAAAGAGTCAAACAAATTGCGCAGGATATTGTGAGGCATTTTGAAGAACGACTGACAGCCATTGACGGTAAAGCTATGATTGTTTGTATGAGCAGAAGAATATGCGTGGATTTACATAATGAAATTGTAAAATTGAAACCCGAATGGTATCACAAAAATGATGATAAGGGAAAGATAAAAGTTATAATGACTGGTTCAGTAAGCGACCCTGTTGAATGGCAGGAACATATTAGAACTAAACAAAGACGACGGGAACTTGGAGATAGAATGAGAGACCCTGATGAGCCGCTTAAAATAGCTATAGTCAGAGATATGTGGCTTACGGGTTTTGATGTCCCGTGTTTACATACTATGTATATTGACAAACCTATGAAGGGACACGGCTTAATGCAGGCAATAGCAAGAGTAAACAGAGTTTTTAGGGATAAACCGGGTGGACTTATCGTAGATTATCTCGGGATTGCGGATGATTTGAAGAACGCACTGTCGGAATATACGGGGAGCGGTGGGAAAGGGAAACCGACTTTTGACCAGAAAGAAGCGGTTGCAATAATGCTTGAGAAATACGAAATTATATGCTCTATGTATAAGGGCTTTGATTACAAGAGAGTTTTTACCGCATCCATTAAAGATAAACTTTCAATTATGATGCAGGCGGCAGAACATATTTTGAAACCAGGAGAAGATTCCAAACAGAAATATTTATCATACGTTACTCAATTATCACAGGCTTTTGCGCTTTCCGTGCCGGATGAAGAGGCTTTAAGGATTCGGGATGATGTAGGATTCTTTCAGGCAGTTCGTTCACATATTGCTAAATTTGACATAACAAGAGGCAAGACAGAAGAAGATTTGGATTCGGCAATAAAACAAATAATTTCTAAAGCAGTAGTTACGGATAAAATTATTGATATATTTGCGGCAGCAGGATTAAAGAGACCTGATATTTCAATACTTTCAGATGAGTTCCTTGCAGAAGTAAAAGGTATGACGCATAAAAGCCTTGCGGTTGAGTTATTGAAGAAACTCTTAAGTGATGAAATCAAAACAAGGGCAAGGAAAAACTTAATTCAGGGACGTTCTTTTGCTGAAATGCTGGAAAATACAATTAAAAAGTATAGAAATAAAGCTATTGAAACTGCAATGGTATTGGAAGAATTAATTGAATTGGCAAAGGAAATGCGGGAAGCGAATAAAAGAGGGGAAGGCTTAAAACTCAGTGAAGATGAGCTTGCTTTTTATGATGCATTGGAAGTAAATGACAGCGCAGTTAAAGTGTTAGGAGATGAAACATTAAGAACTATCGCCAGAGAGCTTGTTGTTACTGTGAAAAATAATGTTTCTATAGACTGGACATTAAGGGAAAGTATTCAGGCAAAAATGAGAGTTATGGTCAAAAGAGTTTTAAGAAATTACGGATATCCGCCGGACAAACAAGCAAAGGCTACTGATACGGTTTTGGAACAGGCGAAACTAATATGTAAAGATATAGTTGAACAGGGTGGAGAATAATTATAACTACTTATATGAATTTACAAGACAAAACTATTAAGAAATTACGATATTTGATAAATGACGGAAATAAAAACTTTATCCTTAACAAATAGAAAAGAATGGCGGAAGTGGTTAGAAAGTAATCACAACAAAGAAAAGGAAATCTGGTTGATTCATTATAAAAAACATTCCGAAATAAAAGGAATCTCCTATAAAGACGCTCTCGAAGAAGCCATCTGTTTCGGATGGATAGACAGCAAAATGAAAGGAATTGATGACGAAAAGTTCATACTAAGATATTCACCCCGTAAGAAAAATAGCGTCTGGTCGGAGATAAATAAAAATACCGCCCTGAAAATGATAAAAGAAGGAAAAATAACCGAAGAAGGCCTTGCTAAAATTGAAGAAGCAAAACGAAATGGAAATTGGGTGTCCGCATACACTTCAAAAAGAAAACCCGACATCCCTCCCGACCTCAAAAAAGCTTTGCTGGAATGTGAAAATGCATGGGAGAAATTTAATAAATTTTCTAATACATCCCAACTGCAATACGTCTTCTGGGTGAATACCGCAAAACTAAAGACAACAAGAGAAAAACGGATTAAAGAAGTGGTGAAAAGGGCGAGTAGTTAAGTAGGAAGTAGGTAGCAGGAAGCATAACAGAGAATCAGCAAATCAGAGGGCAGGATATCAGAAGAGCAGAGTACCCCGCCGAAGCGGGATAACAAAATCTAAAATTGCATTGGCAATTAAGATTTTATAATCAGGAATAGAAAATCGGATATTAGTTATTCGTGTAATAGTTATTCGAGGCAATGGAATCCACCAAGAGTTCTTCAACATAAATAACAGTTTGGAAAAAGATTGACTTCTTTTGAATAACAATTAAATATTGTATGGATTAGTGGAAAAAATAAGGATAGGTTACTATGAAAAAGCAAATTGTGGCAAAAATGGATATATTTCAAGAAATCAAAGAATTAATACTACAAACAAAAAATAAAGTTGCAATAGCAATTAACTCAGAATTATCTTTATTATATTGGCAGATAGGTAAAAAAATCTCAAACGAAATTCTAAAAGATAAACGAGCGGAATACGGACAAAAAATAATTGTTGAGTTAGCTAAAAGACTGACTCAAGAATATGGTAAAGGTTGGAGTGAAAAACAATTAAGACATTGTCTACGCATTGCGGAGACTTTTTCTGACGAAACAATTCTCTCCGCAGTGCGGAGAAAATTATCATGGACCCATATCAAAATATTAATGTACATAGATGATTCTATAAAAAGAGAATTCTATACGCAAATAGCAATAAATGAAAAATGGTCATCAAGACAATTACAAGAAAGAATAAATTCTCAACTCTATGAACGAACTGTAATCTCTAAAAAACCGGAAAAAACAATAAAACAGGATTTACAACTCTTAAAAACAAACAATCAAATATCGCAAGACCTTGTGTTTAGAGACCCTTATATCTTAGACTTTTTAGGCTTATCCGATACGTATTCGGAAAAAGATTTAGAATCTGCAATCCTTATTGAACTTCAAAAATTTATTATAGAATTTGGCACAGACTTTGCTTTCTTAGCAAGACAAAAAAGAATTACAATAGATAATCGTGATTATTACATTGATTTGCTTTTTTATCATAGAAAATTAAAATGCCTTGTTGCAATAGATTTGAAGCTCGGAGAATTTGAAGCCGGATTTAAAGGACAAATGGAATTATATCTTAATTATTTAGAAAAATATGAAACAGTCCAAGGAGAGAATTCACCAATTGGATTAATTCTTTGTGCCGGTAAAAACAATGAACATATAGAATTATTACAGTTGCATAAAAATAATATTCGTGTTGCAGAATATCTGACAAAATTACCACCCAAAGAAATCCTACAGAAAAAACTACATACTTCAATTGAGCTAGCAAAAAAGAAACTCTTGAAAAATGACTAAAAAGGGGCAATTGGAATATAAATAAGCCATTAAAAGATTTTGGGAGGGGTGATGAATTTACAAGACAAAACTATTAAACAATTACGGTATTTGATAAATGACGGGACCGAAAATCGTTCCGGTAAGGATTTAGTTGAATTCTTTAGTCCACTCGGGTTTGATGACCATTACGGATACCGATTCCCGACACGAGATGCTTATACCGAAGGCAAGTTAAATAAAATCAACAAAACCCCGAAAATGGAAGAATGTATAAAACAATTGTTTTCTCCTATTGAGTTTATCGGTAAAACTAATGAGTTAAACAAACATATTGTTGACTTTAACCAGTATCTGGCATTTGATGGGTATAAAATCGTCCTTGACGGGAAAACAGTTAAAATAACGAATACCGAAGAAGAAGTTATTATCCCTGTAGACAGCATTGCCGAAAGTGAATTTATAAGCAGGAAATTCAAAGATGTCCCTTTAGAAAAATTGGGATTAGACAACGCAATCACCGATATCCTGAAACAACGAATACAGGAAATAGTAAACTGCCTTCGCACAAACTCCCCTCTGGCAACAATATTCCTATGCGGAAGTACTTTAGAGGGAATATTACTTGGTATAGCTACAAAAAATCAGAAGGAGTTTACCAAATCGCTCGCAAGCCCTAAAAACCCGGTAGGCAAACCCAAGCCGATTTACGAATGGAGTTTATTATAGATGTTGCGCACTCTCTGGATTTAATTGATGAAGACGTAAAAAAATTCAGCCATACTTTGCGGGATTTCAGGAATTATATTCATCCTCACCTGCAAATGTCTTCGAGTTTTAACCCGAATGAACATACGGCAAAAATATGCTGGCAAGTGTTACAGGCGAGTATTTATCAACTTTCGAGGAAGCGTTAAACACAATGGGCGAACGACCGTTCGCCCCTACAACGGATATTGCAAAAACACCGTTTTTGCACTCCAAAAGTGGACAATTATCAAGGGGTTACTTAAGATTTTTTAAGAGAAGGTCTTTTATGGATTGAGGGTTGGCTTTGCCTTTCGTTTCCTGCATTACCTTTCCCGTGATTCAGTATTCGCTGTCTTCCGTCTTTTCCTTGACACTGTTTTATTTTGCATTATAGTTTCACGCTAAACAATGCCAACAAAAAAACGTATATTTATTATTGCTGGGGCTAACGGTACAGGGAAAACAACTATCAGCAAAGACTTGTTAAAAGATTTTGATTTGAAATTTCTTAATGCTGATGAAATAGCAAAATCTATTAGTTCCGATAATGTTGACCTGTCAAACATAAGACTTAAAGCAGGAAAAATATTTCTTTCGAAATTGCATAACTATATAAAACAAGGCATATCTATTGCATTAGAAACAACTTTAGCCGGTAAATATATCGAAAACATAATACCTGAAGCCAAACAAAATGGGTATATAATTTCCATTATTTACTTTTTTGTTGATAGTCCGGAAGTCTCTATTGACAGGATACAAATTCGGGTTAAAAATGGAGGGCACTTTGTCCCGGAAAAAGAAGTTATTCGTCGATTTTATAGAAGCAAAGAAAACTTTTGGAATTTTTACCGAAAAATCGTAGACGATTGGACAGTATTCTATAATGGAGGCAAAGAACCGATTCTTACCGTTACAGGAAAAAATGAAAATTATAAAATACTCAACGAACAGTTTTTTTCTATTTTTAAAAAAGATTTTGACTCTTAAAAATGTTTGACAAAGGAATCAAAAGTGTATAGAATAACACTTTACACAATTAAATGAAAAAAGAGCTTTTATGTAAGATAGAAAGGATTGCTGTCCGGGCAGTAAAGAAAGCGCAACAGGAAAGTCATCGTAAGGGGTTACCAATTGTCTATACCAAAAACGGCAAAATTTGTTTTGAACTGCCTAATGGTTCTATTACAACAATTAACCCTTTTTCTGCTTAGGAAAGAAACTCCCAAAGGATTTGCAAAAACTTACCCGAGGTTTTTCAACAGAAGGTCTTTTATGGATTGAGGGTTGGCTTTGCCTTTCGTTTCCTGCATTACCTTTCCCGTGAAGAATGCAAATAACTGCACTTTCCCCTGCTTGTACCGCTCCACCTCCGCAGGATATTCCGCCAAAACCTTTTTCACCGCGTTCTCGATTTCGTCCCCTCCGCTTATTTGCTTTAACCCTTTCGCCTCCACAAACTTCGCCGGGGATTCCTGCTTCTCTATAAGCTCCGGCAATATGTCTTTTGCAGTTTTCCTCGTTATAATCCCATTTTCTATAAGCGAAAGTAGTTCTGCCGTGTACGCAGGCGAGAAAGTCAACTTCTCCAGCGACGTTTGAAGCGTGTTCATTACCGCGAGTAAATCCGAAATAATGAAATTTGCCGTTTGTTTCGGCAAATTACACACCTTTACCGCGCTCTCATAATAATCCGCCATTACCTGCTCTTCACAAAGTATTTTCGCGTCCTGTTCCGGTACCCCATACTGACTTACAAACCTGCTTATTTTCGTTTCCGGCAGTTCAGGCAGAGTTGCCTTTATCTCCTCTATCCAGCTTTCCTTCAACACAAGCGGAGGCAAATCGGGCTCGGGAAAATACCGATAATCTTCCGAACTTTCTTTCGTCCGCATCGGTTTCGTTACTTCTTCCTTTTCGTCCCATAAAAGCGTAACGTGAGTTATTTCTTCGTTATTGTCAATGGCTTTTGTCTGTCTCTCGAATTCATAGTCTATACCTTTTGAGACTGCTTTAAAAGAATTAAGGTTTTTAATTTCCGTTCTGTTGCCTCTATTGACGGATATATTCGGCTCGCACCGCATATTCCCTTTTTCCATATCTCCCGTGCATACTCCGATGTACCTTAAAATCTGTCTCAACTTCATCAGGTATTCAACGGCTTCGGCAGAAGATTCAATGTCCGGTTCGGTGACGATTTCTATTAACGGAACACCACACCTGTTAAAATCAACAAGCGTTTCTTTGTCCGTGTGTATTGATTTGCCCGCATCTTCTTCCAGATGAACTCTTCTTATTCTTATTTTTCGGTTATTTACCATTATAAACCCGTTTTGGGCAATCGGTTTGTCGTATTGCGTAATCTGGTATCCTTTTGGTAAATCCGGGTAGAAATAATTTTTCCTTGAAAATATTGAAGTCGTGTTAACGGAGCAATTGAGCGCAAGAGCTGATTTTATCGCGAACTCGACGGCTCGTTTGTTTAGTACGGGCAGAGTTCCCGGCATTCCCATACATACGGGACAGACTAAAGAATTCTGTGAAGCCTGCCAGTCAATCTTGCACCCGCAGAATAATTTCGTCTGCGTAAGAAGCTGGGCATGAACTTCCAAACCAACCGTTACTTTATTCATATCCGAATTCTCTTAACGCGATAGGGTCTTTCCGCCATTGTTTCTTTACTTTAACCCATAACTCGAGATACACTTCGTGGTCAAGAAATTTTTCTATAGACCTTCTTGATGCAGTCCCGAGTTTCTTTATGGCTCTCCCGTCTGCGCCAAGTATAATCATTTTTTCGGAGTCTCGTTCGACATAAATCGTAACGCTTATATAAAATTTGCCTTTTTCCCTTTCTTTGAATTCCTCGACTACGGCTGTAGCCGCATAGGGTATTTCTTCGCCGTAAAGTAAAAATATATGTTCTTTTATTATTTCGGTAACAAAAAATCTGTTGGGCCTGTCCGAGATAAAATCTTCCGGGTAATACGGCTCGCCTTCCGGCAGGTAACTTATAACCGCATCCCTTAGTTTTGCCAGCCCGTCATTGTAAAAAGCAGACAAAGGAACGATTTCC
>JAQTXJ010000074.1 GCA_028688815.1 bacterium
AAGAACATCTTGATTTTAAAAACGCCGCCACAAGTGATGAGGAAAATTTTGACATGGCATATGTCCGCGGGCAAGAATATGCAAAACGCGCTTTAGAAATTGTTGCCGCTGGTGGCCACAACCTTCTTAAATTGTGGACAATATCCAGCGTTTAGTTTTACAATAAAAGCGAAAATTAAATAATTAAAAGCATACCTCTGGCTTAATATTTTACCCGCCCCACTACTCACCTTTATTTTCCTTGTTCCTCGCGTCTATTCGTGCGAGTAATTCAAAAAAGCCGACAAAATTGTTGGCGGCTTCCGATGCTTCGGCAAAAGATAATTCTTTGCCGGATTTTTTTTCTAATAATTTTTTAAACTCTGCAATTTGTTCTTTTGATAATTGAGCCACGTTTTATATTTTTGTTAATCATTAAATTTTATTTTTATTTTTTCTGTTTTTAAGTTCTCTAAGAAATCTTACTATTGATAAAACCAAACAAATTAAGCCAAGAACTCCAAATGCTGAACCAATAATATCTCCTATAAAATATGCCAAGACATAGCATACCACGGCGATTAAGAATAAAACCCAAGAAGGAATTTCCTTTTTCATATTATTTTATTTAATTTAATTAGAGTACTCTTCCAAAAGAGACATTACTTCATCATATTCATTCTTTACTCCAACATATCTCTCGGATATTTGGCCTCTCTTATAATCAAATAATTCTCTCTCGGAATCATAGACTAAGCAGTAATTTTTTATCAGGTCGTCGTAGTCAATGAGAATATCACTTGTTTCAGTCAGCATTCCGTCTATTAAAATACCAACTTTTTGCGATAATTCAAGAGAGGTCTGTATATACTGGCCAGCCGCTACCATGTCATTAAGGTTGCTTTCCAAATCTGACTTTTCTTGATTTAAAACAACATTTCGTGCTTTATAATCTTCAAGTTGTCTGTCGGTTTTGTAGTAACGATCGCCAAAATAAATAGCAAATCCGATAGAAGTTCCCAGCAAAATTACTAAACAAATTAACCACCAAAATTTTAAGAGAAAGTTTTTCATATTTGTTAAAGAGTTTTAAAATATTCGTCTGCTTCTTTTGAGCATCTTTCTGAATTGTGTCCTACATTGTAGCATTCCCAATATTTTCTTTCCCTATCAACTTTTTTTCTTGCCCGTAGTACTTGAAAAGGATTTAGATAAAGATAAAAAGTTTCTATCTTTTTTTTACAAATTAAAAATGTCTGATTGTTAGAAAAAGTATCAGAACAAAGATTAAAAATATCCTTAAAAACCATTCTGTCGTTTGTTTGTTTTGTTTGATAAATCCAGAATCCACTTAAAAGAATTCCCAGCACGACGACTGTGATTAATGAGACTGACACTAAGATTTGATTTAGTTTGGACATAAATACAATTTAATAATCAACTGTATATAAATTTTCTAATATTTCTCCCATTTCGTCATAACTGCTCCAGGCATAATTATAAGCTTCATCAAGTTGAGAATTAGCTTCATCTATGGCGTCCCGACAAGAATAAAGTCTATCCTCGGTATAGTAAAGGTCATCTTGGGTTTCAATTAATGAATTTTTCAGATTAGAATATTCGCTCCAAAATATTAAGAGTCCTATGATTGCAATTAAAAGTAATACTCCAGTATATTTAGATTCATTTTCCATAAAAGTTTAATTAAATTTTCTTTGGCATTCACTCTGAAGTTTTGAACAAAAATAATAATACACTTTTCCTTCCGGAAAACGAAACTCGACACTCCGCGTAAAACCCCAAATTAAAAAACTTAATGGCAATAATAAAATAATTTCAATTAAGATAATGTATATTAATATTTTAAAAAGTTTAGTCATAGATTACGGACAATTCTCAGCCTTTCTCCAGCCGGCGTTTTTAGCCTCGCTCTCTGAACAAAACCACCTCTCTCCCGCGCTTTCGTTGATTACCGTGCGGCTATAAGACGCGCATCCCGGCAGATGATAAATTTTCTCCCCCGACGACGAGATGTTTCCTTTGATGTCGCAATTTAGCTTTAATGACTCGGATGAGGTTGGAGTAGGGACTTGCTGTTCTTCGGCGGCGTTTATAAGATTTCGGACATCTACACTTTTTCCGCTGGTTTCAATTGGCTCACTTTCTGTAGCGCACCCGGCACCTAATAAAATGAGAATTGCCATCCCTAGTAAAATTTTTTTCATAAATTTAAATTAATTATTTTTTTTGAAAGCTTCTTGATAAAATTTCCTCATATTTTTTGCCTTCGTCCATCTCTTCTATTTGGTCAAAAAAGAACATCCCTCCCCCCAAGTAACTTTTAACATCTTTAATTTTTTTATTGCCGTTCAGCACGGCTATATTTTCTTCTATCATCAGGTTTAGTTTATTCTCTTGAAAATCGCATTTTGCCCACGCGTGCACAAAATTTTTTATTTCCTCCTTCAACGCATCGCTCGGAAAAGGTTTTTTATTTTCTTCTCGTTCCGCCCTTTCTAAATAATAAAACTTATTTTTCTCTGCGACATAGTCTTTTTCTCCCTCTTCAACAATTTTAAGCTGCTCTTCCATCATCTTTCTGCCGAACACTGAGTACAAAACATCGCGGTCGTTCTCCAATTTATTACCGAGAATTTGGTTTAAACGTTTTAAAGATGACAAAGTTGATATTAATAAATAAACCAGATAACCCAGAAGGCCTATTATTACAAAAAAGTAAAAATCCATAATTTTGATTTAAAAATTAAAACACCTCTGCGGTGTTTTTTGTTACCCTTCTTTTATTATATTAATACTCATATTATTTAATTATATCACTAATTTGTTTATATAAACACAAAGCTCCCCGTCAGCTAGCAACCTTTCGGCCGCCCATACCCCTTTCGGGATATGACCCATCCCTGAGTCACTGAACGAGGAGCTCAATGTCAGGGATGGGATTTTGGAACCATGCCTCGCGGAGGGAGCGAGGTTTAGGCCTTTTTATATCTTAGCAGAAGATCAATATAATTTAAATACCAATAAATCCCCTTGAAAAAATAGCAGGGAAATGGTAAGATGAAGAGATTAAATGAAAATTATTATTTAAAATTAAGATTAATATGAAAGAAAATAAAAAAATAGAGGATGGTTTTAAGATAGAGAATGGTCTTATCAAAAAGAGGTATACTGGGTCGCTTCTAGGCGGAGGACTCTCTTTGGACGGGGGAATATATGGAGAAAAAACGATAGATTTGACAACTGCACCAATTAATCTTTTGGGTACAAAAATAGATGCGGCAAAGCTCGTAACACCGGAGGGGATGATAAATGAATCCCTCTATGACCCCCGGAAAGCCAGCATGATACCTTCCTATTCAGACAAACTTATGTCTGATGTGGATTTAACCAGAGTAGCGTCTCCTCTCAATCCGACAGGATTTGGCGAGGGAGTTTTCTCTATTTTGAAAGAACAAGAAGGTATACTAGCTCGCGAAGAAAAAGAGAGGAAAGAGAAAGAAGAAAATTTAGCTAAAAATATTGAAAATAAGGTTATGGATAAAATAAAACCAATGTTGGAGCCAACCGACAAAGAAAAAATAACTAAAGAAGCAGATGGATTAAAACTAGTTGAAGATAACTTAAAAAATGGTAGTACCTATTACTGGTTTTGCGGATCCTGCAGGGAAAAAATCAAAGAATTTAAGGGTGATGAGGGGTTGAGGGATATGAAAAAATATTTAGAGGATTTCAAGGAAAAGAAATTTAAAGCTTGTACAGGGAGAGGAAAAAAACACCTTTGTTGGTTTGAGGTAGAAGAAAAAACCATCTTGTGGCTAACGCGGGCGGATATCTAAACACTCTAAAACACTTGACAGATTTTTGTTTTTCTGATAATGTAAAAAAAGAACCTTAAAAATTTTAAAAGTCCATATTCACCGTATGGAGGTATGGACAAGTTATCTGACTTTTGCTACTCACCGTATGGAGGTAGCAAAAAACATCGTCATAATAGTGAAGATGCTTTATTGAGCCGAGATGACAAAAAATCAAACCGTTTTTGCGGTCATTGGTCTTTTGTTATTTCGGCTTTTTTGTTGAATTAACAGCCAGTTTCCGTTAAATAACGGGCTGGCTGTTTTTATTATTAAATCAAAAAAACTATGAAGATCACAAAAACAAGCGACTTATACGAAGCGGGAGCTCTTCAGGCTTATTCTGGATTTAGCCCCATAAAATTAGAAGAAGAGGAAGGCATAATAACCTTTATTTTTGAAGGTGAAAAAGAAGCCGAAGAAATAATCCAACTTTTTTGGAACGGACAGCTAATGGTCTCGGCAAGGAAATATGCCGAGGCATTAAAGAGCCTTAAAGAGAGAATTCATCGAAAAAGATAAAAGTAAAAATAATGGAAAAGGGGAAATTTAAAATTGAAACGTCGTTCTCTAACTCTAAGGATGCCGAGATTAGATTGTTTCGGGCTTTAGGCATGCTTGTAAATGAAAAAGATTTATTAAAAAACAGTATTAATACATATGACTACACAAAACACGGCGAAGATTTTTCTCGAGCAGTCAAATGATGGATTGGTAAAAATTTTCGAAGACAAGATAAAAGAATTTGAGGAGGAAGAAAAAAAATTGAGGCAACTAAGGGGAAAAGAATTTAAAAAGTATCCGGACTTTTGGGATTATTTAATCGCTCCCAAAATTGAATTTTGCAGAAAAGAAATAAGACGATTTGGGTGGCTGAAGAGGAAAGTAATTATCTATAACAAGGAAAAATTTGAAAAAAGCTATGTCAATGTAGAGGAATTGTTAAATGTAATTGATATATCAGAAATTGTTGAGAATTATACGAAGATTGTTTGGTGTGGTAAAGAATATCGCGGGCTTTGCCCTTTTCATAACGAAAAAACTCCCTCTTTTTATGTTAACCCAGAAAAGAAACTGTGGCATTGTTTCGGTTGTGGCGCGGGCGGCAATGTTATCAATTTTTTAATGAAAATTGAAGGGTGGAATTTTAAAGAAACATTAAATTATTTAAAAAAATATTAATATGGATAAGAAAGAAAAATTTATTACGAATTATGTTTTAGATGATGGATCGATAGTTGAGATGATATTCAGGCCGGAATACAAAGATACAAGACTTCTAAGTTACAAGGATGGGCAGACAAAACTCTGGGAGAAGATTGAATTAGATGATGTTATCTTGGCTCCCTATCCCCCAAACATGGAGCTCATTGATAAAAAGGTTATTCTATTCCCTTCAGGCATAGATGATTATAGTTCGGAAAAAGAGCTTATCGACGAAATAGGCAGTTTTATATATAAATACCTCGACATTTCCCCCACTTTTGAAACGATAGCTATTTATTATGTCTTACTGACTTATTTGTATGATAGGTTGCCAAATATTCTTTATTTGAGATTTATAGGTGATTTTGGTTCGGGTAAATCAAGGGCATTAAAGGTTATCGGAAGCCTTTGCTACCGGCCAATGGTAGCTACCGGCGCGATAACGACAAGCGTGCTCTTTCGAATCATTGATAAATTCAATGGCACGTTAGTTTTAGACGAGGCCGATTTTAACAATTCTGATACTTACGCCGAAATAGTGAAAATCTTGAATAGCGGCTATGAAGCGGGCAAGGCTGTTTTGAGGAGCGAGGGAGACAATAAAAATAATTGGGATGTCAGGGCTTTTAATTGTTATTGCCCCAAGATTATAGCAACAAGGAACAATTTTAAAGATTTAGCGTTAGAAAGCAGATGCTTGACAGAAGTAATGGCCAAAAATCAGCTCAGAGAAGACATACCGTTAAATCTTCCAAAAGATTTTGAGGAGGAGGCGTTAAAGTTAAGAAATAAATTGCTTTCTTTTAGATTCAAAAATTATAACAACTCTTTTGCTCTAAATTCTGATTTGGACAAAGAGATTGAACCAAGACTAAGGCAGATAACAAACATAATGTTCAGTATTATTAATGATGATTCGGTCAAGGACGAAATAAAAAGTTTCATTTTGAATTACCACCGAGAACTTATCTCTGATCGCGGGTTAGGGTTTGAGGGCAAGATTGTGGAGGCATTATATAACCTTAGCGCGGAGAGTGAGGTAATAGCAGTAAAAGATTTAACGAACGAATATAACCGAATTAGGGAGGGAGACAAAGAACTGTCCAGCAGTAGTGTGGGTAGGATTTTGAAAAGTAAACTTCAAATCAACACTAGGCATACGCGGCAGGGCAGAATAATATCAGAAACGGAAAAAGACAGAATAGGAATAATATTTAAAAATTATGGCTTTAGCGTGAACCTTGTGAACCTTGTGAAGGATGATGCGGGAGTGGCGAAGGAGGAAATCAAGTAGATAAGCCAAATATTTTTTGGCTAGGATAAAAGAAATTAGTTTTATCGTATCCTAAAATAACCTTCACATACTTCACAAGCTTCACCTTTTAATAAGAGCTAATAACAAATTTATGAAATTAAAAGAACAGCCCAAAGAGCAGTCTAAGGAATTAACCGTCGATCAAAGGCAAAAACTGGAAGATTGGCAAAAAAAGATAAAAAATGGGGAGGCCATTAAAGAAGCTAAGAATCTTATGTTAGAAATCGGTAAGGCTGAATGTGACCCCGATTACAATTTGAATAAAATAGCGGAAAAAATAATACCCGCTCTTCGTATAAAAAATGAAGAGATAAGTGATGAAGATAGAGTGATGATAAGGCAAGCGGTTACGGATTTGGGATTTGAGAACGATCTATCAATAATGGAATCGGTTGAGGATAGATACCGGGGCATGATGATAAATTTAAGGCGAGAATTAATAAAAGAATACGATTGCAAATCTTACGGCGAAAAAGCTTTAGTTGATATGGCGGTTAGCGCTTATGCAAGAAACTTCACTTTTAATAAAAGGCTTTTATTTCTAGATAAAATAAAAACAGCCGATAATGAAATCAACGGCTTTATAACGGCCTTGGGTAAGGAAATAGACAGAGCTAATCGGCACTTCATAACTGCCCTTGAAGTATTAAGGCAATTTAAACAGCCGGAATTGAAAGTAAATGTAAAAACGAACAATGCATTTATCTCCCAAAATCAGCAGTTTAATAATAATCAAAACAAACAAGATGAAAGAGTTGAAGCCAAATAATTTAGGAAAAAAATATTTAGTAGAACAATGCCCTAAAATCAATATTTCTGATTATCTGAGGCAAGCTAAGAATAAACTTAAGGAATCAATTATCAACTCCCGGGTTGAATTAGATGGCCTTGAGGTTGAATTGGTAGCTAGCAAAACCTGTTATAACGGGTTAAGATTTTGGTTTAAATGTCCCTTATGTAATAAGAGGGCGGGGTTGCTCTATAAACATCCAATAAGCCGAATTTTGGGCTGTAGGACGTGTTTGAATCTAGAGTACAGAAGTAGGAGATACAAGGGGATGATAGAAAATATAGAGTAGACAAAAGTGGACAATAGGTGTATGCTTGAAGTGAGGACATATGGCTAAAATAAGGATAGACAATTTATTTAAAGAACTGGGTATTGCTGAAGCTACGAGTGAAAAGGAAATAGAAGAGATATCAGCAAGATTAAAGAAAGGAAAAGACGCGGTCAAGGCAGAGATGAATGAATTTGATAGGGCTATAGCAGATTGGCTTGATGGCTCAGTTTTGGATAATGAAGATTAAACAATTATTAAAACTTAATAAAAAAATTTATGAAATTTGAAGATCTAAAAAAGAAAGGTTGGTATCGGGCAATACAAGTTTTATGGGGATTAGGAGGGATTATAGTTGTAATTTTTACAGTATCCTTAACTTGGGATAGTACCCAAACAAGTTGTGACTACATCAATCACGAGTTAATTTGTACGGACAATCCTTTAGAAGAAAGAATTTTTTGGGTAATGGTAGGCGGCGCAATTGCTCTATTAGCCGGAGAAGTTATACGAAGGATATTTTATTATATTGCTACGGGAAAAGTTCTACCAGAAACCTCAGAAACCCCAGAGACAAAAGAAAATATAATCAAGGAAACTGCTCAGATTAATGAACAATCGCAACAGCCAAAGAAAAAATTTAAAATTCTAAAAATCGTAGTCTTCGTGATCGGCGCAATTATGTTTCTTGGTTCTCTCGGAAACTTAACTCATCTCGGAAATTGGTCTTCGGCGGAATTAGTGGGTTGGAATGTAGGAGCTTTAATTTCTTTTTTTGGTGGAATTGGATTATGTTATTGGGGAGTAAAACAATAATATGAAAAAATTATATACCATACCGGAGATAGCCAAACTATTAAAAGTATCAAGAAAAACTATTTATAGATATATTAAAAGTGGCAAATTAAAAGCCACTAAGATAGGTCAGTGGAGAATTAAGCAAGAAGATTTAAATAAATTAATAAAATAATTTTCAAGTTTATGGAAAAACTATTTTTTTTAATAATTACTCTAACATTTTTGACTGGTTGTTCTAGTCCCAATATAAATTCAAATAATTTGAACATTTTGAACATTAATGAAAATTCCGATGAGCAAGTTAGTAGTGAAGCCAGTAATACAATTAGTAATACAGAGAACAGTATAAATAAGAGTAATGTTTATAAAGTAGTAAACGTTGTTGATGGAGACACGATTGACGTTGAGATGGGCGGAGGGAAAGAGCGGCTGAGGCTTATAGGGATAGATACGCCGGAAACAGTTGATCCAAGAAAGCCCGTTCAATGTTTTGGTAAAGAGGCATCAGACAAGGCAAAAGAATTGCTACTCGGTAAAATGGTTAGCTTGGAAGCTGATCCAACCCAGGGTGAAAGGGATAAATACGACAGGCTCTTAAGGTATGTATTTTTAGAGGATGGAACTTTTTTTAACAAAGAAATGATTGAGCAAGGGTATGCTCATGAATATACTTACGACACACCATATAAATACCAAACTGAATTTAAACAAGCAGAGAATGAGGCTAGAGAAAATAAGAGGGGTTTATGGGGTGATATTTGTAACGTTGAGGAACCACAACAAGAAGTTGAGACACCGCCAGAAACCACAAAGACAATAACCCCGGTAGTGCCGAGTTCACCGTCCTATACTTGTAATTGTAGCAAGACGTGTGCTCAGATGAGTTCTTGTACCGAAGCTCAGTATCAGTTAAACGTTTGTGGCTGCTCAAGACGAGATGGAGACGGAGACGGGGTCGCTTGTGATTCGGATTGTCAATAAATTAATTAAATAAATTTATGAAAAAAATCATTTTTATTTTGTTTGTTGTATTTGCTCTGACTTTGTTTAGCGGTTGCACCTTTGAGAGAGAAAGTGCGATAAATTCGACCAATGAACCAAAAGACAATAATACACAAGATATTTTTGAAATGAAAGCAAAATGCCCCACTTACAGAGAAGAAATTATAAAAATTATGGAAGAGACCTCGTGGGCAGAATATTCTATTGATGAGATTTTCTATAGTCCAATAAGAAATTCCTGCCTATATGCAGTTCTTGCTAACCAAAGATCATATTCGGCATATATTATTTGGGACTATTTTACCGGAGAGATGTTGTTATACCGCGACACAACCTTAACTTATGATCAAGATTTATCAGATATATACAGAAATGCAAAACAGTATTTGAAGGGAGAGGGAGAACTTAAATATACAAAAAAAGATTGGAATACTGATTCCGAGGAATAAAGTTTTTAGCTATATGAAAAAAACAGTTATCTACGCCCGCGTTTCAACCGAGCGACAAAAAGAAGAGCAAACCATCGAATCCCAGATAGCCGTCTTGGAAGAAAAAATTAAACAAGATGGCAATATTTTGATTGAGAAGTATCTTGACGAAGGGTGGAGCGGCGAGACAGTTGATAGGCCAGCCCTGGACAAACTAAGGGCGGATGCCAAGAATAATGTTTTTGAAACAATTTATATATATCATCTTGATAGATTGTCGCGGGAGTTGAGTAATCAATTGTATGTGGTTGGCGAACTAAAAAGATTGGGCATAGAAATTTATACAGCACAAGGTAAGCTTGAAGATGATCCGAACAATAGACTACTAATGCAAATGCAGGGAATCGTCGCGGAGCAGGAGAAATTGAGAATATTGGATAGAACAAGGGGAGGGAGGTTGCAGAAGGCAAAGAGGGGCGTTGTTGTCGGCTCCATAGCTCCTTATGGCTATATCTATACCAAGGAGATAGGTAAAAAAGATGGCTGTTATGTAGTTAACAAAAAAGAAGCAGAAATTATTAAGTTGATATTTGAATTATTTTTAAAATTTCAAAGTGTTAGGTCGGTAGTCAAGGAATTGCACAAAATATCTATTAGTTCTCCGCAGGGCGGTAGTAAATGGGGTAAGTCAACAATACATAGAATTTTAACCAGGGATGACTACACCGGCACTGCTTACTATAATAAGTTCATGGCGGTAGAGACGCGGAAAAGTATGGAGAGGAAATACAAGAAAATTGTCAGGACAGGCCGCCGTCTAAGAGATAGGGATCAGTGGATACCAATCGCGGTTCCGGCGATCATTGATAATGGCACGTTTCTTTTAGCTCAAAAGATATTGACTTCTAACAAACAGAAACTTAGAAGAACTCCCAAATATCAGTATCTTCTGAGCGGTTTGGTTTCTTGCGAGCAGTGCGGTTCTTCGTTCGGGGGCAATCCATGCCACGGTCACCTTTTTTATAGGTGTAGTAATAGAGATAAAAATTTTCCCCTTTTGAGAGAATGCAGTAGCGGTATGATTAATGCGGAGAAACTTGATAATTTAGTTTGGACGAATATCAGAAAAGTAATTTTGCAACCAGAATTGATATTGAGGCACGTAGATAAACTAATAGCCAATAATCAACTTAGTGCAGGAGAAATTAATAGCAAAATAGAATCATTAAATTCAGAAGCAGACAAGAATAAAGAGAGAGAAAGTAAATTAATAGATGTTTATAGCGAACAGCTTATAACGAAACAGCAATTTATTGAGAAAGTAGAATTTTTAAAGAAAGAGAGAGAAAGAATCGTGGGAGAAATATCTTTATTAGCAGAAAAGAAAAACAGTTCCATTGATAAGGGGTTGGCGAAGAGAGAGATAAAACATTTTTGTCATTTGGCGAAGAAAAAATTTGATGGGCTTGATTTTGAGGCGAGAAAACAATTTATTAAACTTGTGGTTGACGGCGTTGTTTTGAATGTTATGGAGAAAAGAGCAAGCATTAAAACTATAATTCCTTTTATATCTCAGGCAAAGGTTGGGTTATTGGCCACAACCTCCTAATGTCCGGACCTCCTGGGTCGGGGAAAACACTACTTTCAAAAACACTACCTTCAATTTTACCGGGGCTTACTATTGACGAAGCGCTTGAGGTGACTAGAGTTTATTCTGTCGCTGGGCTTTTAC
>JAQTXJ010000006.1 GCA_028688815.1 bacterium
TCTTTAGCGCGAATTTCTATTTCTTTATGGCTGTTTCGGAGTCTTGTTTATCGCCCCAGACGATTATAATGGCGTCGGTTGGTTGGGCGGATAGTTTAGCGGATATAGTTTTCCATTCTTTCGGGGACAAGTTTTTGTTTGCGGTTTCGGAAGATATTATATTAGGAAGGGTATTAAGGCAAGCGATAACTCTGACTCTGTCGGAGATTTCGTTTTCAAAAGTCTGCTCGGGTTGAGTGGGGTAGGAGAGGATATTTTTGAATTTAGGCAAGAGCACGGCATTTACGAGAAGGTCTTTTTTTAGCGCTTTTTGTATGGGTTCGTAGGTTGTATTTTTGAGCAAGTTTGAGATATTAATAGTTTTTATTTTATAAGATTTTTCGGATAGTTTTCTTTTTTTGAGTTCGGCTTTAATTTCGAGAAGTGCTTTTTGGCGCATAGCTTCGTTGTGGACGAGTTCGGGGATAAGAGGAATTCTGGAAACGCCTTTAATTTCTATACGGGTTCCGCCGGTGATACTGACGTTTACGTCCTGTCTTGTGGCGCCGATGCCCGTGCGGACTTTTCCTGTGACGCGAGTCAGGCGTCTGATAATTTGAGCTACTTCAGCGGCTTCTCGGGGATTTTTCATATCCGGGTAAGTAACGGTTTCGATAAGTGGCATACCGAGTCGGTCTGTTTTGTATATTCGTAGGTGCCCTTTATCGGATATTTCCCTGCAAGCGTCTTCTTCAAGGCCGAGCTGGCGGATTTGAATTTTTCTGTTTTTGTAGGGTATGGTGCCTTCAATTCCGACGATAGTAGTTCTTTGGAATCCTGTTGGGATGCTTCCGTCGAGGTATTGTTTTCTTGCTATATGAAGTTCGCTGACAAGGTTGCATTTGAGGAGGATTGCGATTTCGAGGGCAATATCAAGAGCTTCGTTATTGAGGGGGAAGGGGGGAGTATCATCGAATTCATAGGTGCAAGCGGTTTCGTGGTTTAGTCTATAGAGGATGTTTTTTTTTGTTTTAAATTCCATAAGGGCGGTACCGTCGTAAACGCCGAGTTCCGATAGAGTAGGACGCATATGTCTGAGAATTTCGGCATCGTATTCGTTTGTATAAAGGCCTGCGGGACAGTGGCAGAAGAGTTTTTCTTTAGTAAAGAGCTGTTGGTGGATTTCGAGACCGCATTTAAAACCGAGTTTTTCGTATTCTTTATCGGATAATTTACCAAATTTTTTTATCATTATTTTTTTAGATGAATAAGATTATATTGCATTTTTTTAGAAGTTGTCAAATGTTTTTTTGGGAAAGATAGAGGAAACCTTTAACCATCCCACCTGCTAAGGCGGGATAAACTCCGAGCACAGAGAAATATAGAGTTAAAGATAAAAACAGGAAGAAAAAACGGAAAAGAGTTGCTACAGAGTACACAAAGTTTGACATTACACACAGAGATATAGGGGACAAAGAGAAAGAGAGAAGTATACTGCACTTACACTCTTCATAATTTTTATTTTGACAGAATGAGAAAACAGGTTAATCTATTAATTATGAAAGTTTATCTGGATAATGCTGCGACTTCTTACCCGAAACCTGATTGCGTGATAAAGGCGATGAGAGGGTATTTTAAGGATATCGGGGCTAATTGCGGGCGTTCTGCTTATAAATCGGCGCAGGAAACAAGTAGGTTGATTTTTGAGACAAGAGAAAGTATTGCGAAATTGATAGACGTGAAAGATTCTTCGAGAGTTGTTTTTATGGCTAATGCTACGGAAGGACTAAATACGGCAATTCTTGGTAGTGTTAAAGAAGGGGACGAAGTCATTACCACAAGTATGGAACATAACTCTGTTATGCGGCCGCTGAGGTTTTTAGAAAAAGAAGGGAAGATAAGATTGGAAGTTGTTAAGTGTTCGGAAAAAGGTGAGTTAGACCCGGATGATATAAAAAAGAAAATTACTAAAAAGACGAGGTTGGTTGTTTGCGTCTCAGCATCAAATGTGGTTGGGACGATAATGCCTATTCGCGAGGTTGGAAAGATTACAAAAGAAAGAGGGGTATTGTTTCTTGTAGATGCGGCGCAGACGATTGGGAATCTAAAAATAGACGTGAAAAAAGACAACATTGATATGCTTGCTTTTTCAGGGCATAAAGGGCTTATGGGACCACAGGGGACAGGGTGTTTATACATAGGAGAAGGGGTAAATCCGATACCGTTAAGGTTTGGAGGAACCGGGAGCAAGTCCGAATGTGAATTTCTACCGGAGTTTTTGCCCGATAAATATGAGAGTGGGACACTTAATACTATAGGGATAATTGGGTTGGGAGCGGGAGTGAATTTTGTATTGAAGGAAGGATTAGAGAGGATAAAAAAAAGAAATCAGAAAGTAACAAAATATTTACTTGATGAGTTGAAAAAAATAGATAATGTGACTATTTACGGAGTAAAAGATTGTCTAAAACAAACTTCGGTGGTTTCTTTTAATGTTAAGGGGAAAAGGCCGTCGGAGGTAGGGGAGAAGTTGGACAAGAAATATAATATAGCGGTGAGGTGTGGATTGCATTGTTCACCGATTGCACATAAGACTATGGGTACGTTCCCGGAGGGGACAGTGAGGGTGAGTACGGGGTGGTTTAATACGAAGGAAGAGGTGGAATATTTTGGATTGGGGATTTCGGAATTGGGATTGAGAAATAAAAAGAAACTAAAAAAGACAATAGAGAACATAATATAGACAGGGATTAACACAGATTAAGAGAGTTTGTAGAAAGAGAAAATAAAAATGTTTAAGAGAGAGAAGGGGGGTACAAAGAGGCAGAAAAAGTATTCTATTGTTATAATTCCTGACGATGGAAGCAAAATAAAGAAGTATGCTTTTTCGCAGAGAGGAGTAAATGCGTTGAAAGTAGTATTTGTTTGTATTATTCTTGGAATTCTGGGGCTTGGACTTGAGTATGGAAATATGATACAAAAAAACTTAAAAATAAAGGAACTCGAGGAACATAATAAGGAACTTGTTGAAAGATATGGGAAGCTCCAGACTTTTGAAGAAGAGTTTGCGCAATTTAAGGAACGTGTTTTTAAGCTGGCAAATATGTTAGGAGTGGAATCGAAAACATTGAGTCCATCCGAAAATATTTCCGTTAACCAAGAGGTGAATGAAAACGGATTATCAGAAAATGTTTCTGAAAAACCTGAAGGGTTACCGTTTTTGAAAGGGACGAAAAATTGGGTAAGCCGTTTTTTTTCGGATTATCATTCGGGGATGGATTTTTCCGCTTCACTTGGAACGACAGTTATTAGCACTATGGAGGGGGTGGTTAAATTTGCAGGATGGAATGATACGCTTGGAAATATAGTGAATATTAGCAATGAAGAGACGGGATATGGGACGGTTTACGGGCATTTGACGAAGTACAGCGTAACGGGCGGGGAAAAGATTTCCAAAGGGAATGTGATTGGGTATGTGGGTTCGACGGGTAGAAGCACGGCGCCGCATCTTCATTATGAAGTGTGGTTGGACGGGGAAGCAAAAGACCCGAGGCTGTATGTGGGGGAGTGAGGAACAATATAAGCCACGAGATTTCACAATATTAACACGAGATAACAAAGAACAGATTATAACTACACGTATAACAGACCCCATACAAACTTTAACTAAAGGACATATAAAGCAAATAAGCAGAGAGCAGGTAGTTGAAAAATGTATAAGAAAATAAGAGAGATAAATAAAGCCGTTTATTTGCTTTTAGGAATAGTATTAATAGAGATAATAGAAAGAGTTGTAGACAAGTTATTTGGTAGTGGAGACGGGACAATTGCTTGTTTTGGTATAAATCATTTTGTTTTTATTGCTCAGGCGATTCTTTTAATCATAGCGATAATAATTATTATAGAGAAGAACAAAATAAGGATAGATAAGAAGAATATATTATTAGCAACCGTAGTTTCATTATTTATGTTATTGATTTGTGAATTTGCTCTTTTTTTACTTGGCATTCAATCTATCAGCAATTTGTATTCTAAGATTCCGAAGACAGCAGATTTTTTCGTATCTGACTCTATAGAAGGCTCATATTTTGTTAAAGAGAAATTACCCGGAGGAGAAAAATTCTTATGCAAAGAGTTTTTTAATAACCAGGGGTTTCGAGACAAGGATGAATTTGTGGCAAGTAATATAGATACAAGTTTATTAAGGATTTTATTATTGGGAGATTCTTTTACTTTAGGGTTGGAA
Organism: bacterium; assembly: GCA_028688815.1. Lineage (GTDB taxonomy): Bacteria > Hydrothermota > UBA3073 > JACQXS01 > JAQTXJ01 > JAQTXJ01. The sequence goes on from JAQTXJ010000006.1 coordinate 4,226, forward strand.
GCTATCTGTGACGGGAGTGATGGGTACGGAGACATTGCGGAGAAAAGATTAAAAGCGCTTTTGTGGAACACAGGCATAATAGGGATAGGGCAAAAGCAGGAATTGCATATGTTAAAAAAATATTATCCGATGTTAAAACCCCAGTATGTTATATTAGGATTTTATGACGGCAATGATTGGAATGATAATTTATATCCGATGGGGATTAGTTATTGGTTTAATTTAGAAGGCAGAAAGGAGAAAGTCAATCTCATAAACAGGTACAAGTTATTACCCGGGGAGAGTATTCGTATTTTATCTCCCAAGGAAGCATGGGGGAGAGCGTATCCTCCTTATAGTAAATCGTCAAATGAAATAATTAGTTTTTTAGAAAAGTCCAGAGTCATATCGCTTTGTATAAATGCCAGCAGAAACTTTGTGAAAGATTTTAAGACTACATCAACAAGTTTAAAGAAATATCACAGACTAAAAAATCCATCTTTTCAGAGCGAGAATTTCTTATTGACGGAACCATCTCCGGACGAGTTTAATAAAACGCTTAATCTTTTTAGACAGATTAAAGATTATGTTGATGCGAACAACAGCAAGCTAGTTATTTTAATTATACCACATAAGTATGAGATTGAGAAGAGGACTAAAAGTGAGCACTATACAAAAATAATTGATATTTGTAAAACACTAACTATTGATTATATGGAAGTTTTTGATGAATTAAGTTATAGTGATTATTACGAGTGGCATTGGAACAAAAGTGGACATTTGAAGGTAGGGAATTTATTAGCAGAGAGGATACAAAAGGATGAAGGTAGTAAATAGTTAGCAAAAACAGACAGAATATCAGGAATTCAGATTAAAAGATAACAGAGAACAGAAAATAAGAAAAAGATTGACATTTTAGTGGCTAAGATTTATGTTAGTTACTTAAATTTATTTAGAAGGGGGAAAATATGGCGAAAGTTAGCAGTAAAAAAGAAAAAATAAGCAAGAAGGGCAATGTAAACAAGGGTAACGTATATTTTTTTGGTGGTGGTGAAGCAGATGGTGATGCCGGCATGAAGAATTTGTTAGGCGGCAAGGGCGCTAATTTGCATGAGATGACTAAAATAGGTATTTCTGTGCCTGCCGGCTTTACTATTTCTACGGAAGTATGCAATTATTATTACAAGAATAATCAAAAATATCCTGATGGACTTGAGAATGAAGTAAAAGAAAAATTACAAAAAGTTGAAAAAGTAATGAACAAGAAGTTTGGGGACAAGAATAATCCTTTATTGGTATCCGTGCGTTCAGGTGCAAGGGCATCTATGCCCGGGATGATGGATACTGTTCTTAACATAGGATTAAACGATGATTCGCTTGAAACTTTGATTTCCGAAACAGGCGATGTTCGTTTTGTTTATGACTGTTACCGCAGATTAATACAGATGTATGGAGACGTGGTACTTGGCGTTCCCAAGACTGAGTTTGACAAGTTAGATGCGAGTAAATTTTCAAGAGAGGCGCTTATTGTTGAATATAAAAAGATAATAAAAGAACATACTAAGAAGGATTTCCCGCAGGATCCATTTGATCAATTATGGGGAGCTGTAGGGGCAGTATTTGAATCCTGGAATAGTGAAAGAGCAAAAACATATAGAGAACTCAATAAGATACCATCTGAATGGGGAACGGCAGTAAACGTCCAGTCGATGGTATTTGGTAATATGGGTGACACTTCCGGGACCGGGGTTGCATTTACGCGTCATCCGGCTACGGGAGAGAACGTTTTTTTTGGGGAATGGCTACCAAATGCACAGGGGGAAGACGTAGTAGCAGGTATAAGAACTCCGTTTCCCATAAACATAGCACAGAATTCCAAAGAAAAAGCAAACAGTTTAGAGCAAAAAATGCCTGAAAGTTACAAAGAATTAATGAAGATTCGTTCCAATCTTGAAAAGCATTATAAGGATATGCAGGACATAGAATTTACGATAGAAAAAGGCAAATTATGGATGTTACAGACTAGAAATGCGAAAAGAACGCCTGTTGCGGCAGTAAAGGTTGCAGTGGATATGGTAAAAGAGAAGATGATTTCCAAAGAAGAAGCGATAATGCGTTTATCGCCCTCGGACATAGATTTGATGTTACATCCGATGCTTGATCATACGGCGAAATTCGAAGTTCTTGCGGTTGGGTTGCCGGCTTCACCGGGTGCAGTATCAGGGGAAGTAGCTTTTACACCTGAAGAGGCGGTAGCGTTGAAAGCAAAAGGTCGTCCTTCGATTCTCGTAAGGTTTGAGACTTCACCTGAAGACATAGCAGGTATGGCTTCGGCGGAGGGAGTTTTAACGCAGAGGGGCGGTATGACTTCACATGCGGCGGTAGTTGCGCGTGGAATGGGGAAAGCCTGTATCGTTGGATGCGAATCAATATCAATTAACTATGACAAAAATGAATTTACTGCCGGAAAGAATACAATTAAAGCCGGTGAAATAATTACGATTGACGGTGGTTCGGGGAAAGTTATCAGGGGAGAAGCTCCGAGAGTTCGCGCATCATTGAAAGGCGAATTCGGTGAATTTCTTGAATATGCGGATGGCATAAGAAGACTTGGTATCCGAACGAATGCAGATAATCCCGAGAGCGCGAAAGTGGCTCGTGAATTCAAAGCAGAAGGCATTGGTTTATGCAGAACCGAGCATATGTTTTTTGGAAAAGATAGAATTAAAGCCGTGCGTGAGATGATTCTTGCCGATACTGAAGAACATCGTCGAAAAGCTTTGGATAAGTTATTACCGATGCAGAAAGAAGATTTTATCGGGATATTCAGAGAAATGGCTGGATTCCCTGTTATAATAAGAACGTTGGATCCTCCATTGCATGAATTTTTACCACACAAAGCATTGCAAATTAAAGAATTATCAGAGGAGATGGGGATAACGGAAGACAAGTTGAGAGACAAGATATCATCGTTATCGGAATTAAATCCTATGTTAGGGCACAGGGGATGCAGACTTGGGATTTCGTATCCCGAGATAACTGAAATGCAAGCCCGTGCAGTTTTTGAAGCGGCTTGTGAAGTGAAACTAAAAGGGATTGAAGTTATCCCGGAAGTTATGATACCGGTTGTCTCCGAGGCCAAGGAATTTCTCAATCAGCGTGAAATTGTGGACAGAGTGGCAAAAGAAGTTATGGCGAAATACGGTACAACTATTAAATATATGGTGGGAACGATGATAGAGATACCGCGTGCGGCATTGACTGCGGAAAAGATTGCGGATAAAGCGGATTTCTTTTCTTTTGGGACGAATGACTTGACGCAGACCACTTTCGGGTTCTCAAGGGACGATGTAGGAAAAATTTTACCTGATTATATAGCTAAAGGAATATTAAAGAATGATCCGTTCCAGCAGTTGGATGTGGTTGGAGTCGGGGAACTTGTTCGTATGGGTGCGGAGCGAGGGAGAAAAGCAAATGCTAAATTGGAAGTGGGTATATGTGGTGAGCATGGCGGGGACCCTCATTCAATAGAGTTTTGTCATAAAGTAGGACTTAATTATGTAAGTTGTTCGCCGTACAGAGTGCCAATAGCGAGACTTGCGGCGGCACAAGCGGTATTAAAAGAAAAAGGAGGGGAGTCTTATGGAACTGCTTAAAATAGCTGCATTTCTGTTGCCATTAACATTAATGGCTCAGACACAAGATTGGGTAAGAAAGTATAATGCTTCCGGGGATTATAGAGACTGTATATATGGAATGGCGACGGATAGTTATGGCAATGTATATATAACCGGTCAGGGATTTGGCGACAAGACACTTTGTGATATTACAACTATAAAGTATAGTGCTTCCGGCGAGGAAGTATGGAAACAGATTTATAATGGTCCGGGTAATGGTCCGGATAAACCATATGATTTAAAATTAGATAATGAAGGGAATGTGGTTGTGACGGGTATAAGTTGGGGCGGCGACGAGACTTTTGAGGATTTCGTAACGTTAAAGTATTCTGCAGATGGACAATTAGTTTGGGAAAAAAGATATGACGGACCTGCACATGATTATGATGGGCCGATGAAAATGGCTATAGATAAACACAATAATGTATATGTGACAGGTATAAGTTGGGGGGGCGAAGAAACTTGGGAAGATATGGCTACAGTTAAATACTCTCCAAGCGGTGAAGAAATATGGATACAAAGATACAATGGGGAAGATAATGATATGGATATTCCGCATACGATTGCCATTGACGATAATTTTGACGTTTATGTAGGCGGCAGAAGTATTTCTCTTGATACGGATGAGGATTTTGTTACGGTTAAATATTCACAAGCGGATGAAGTACAAAAGGAACAGGAAATACAAAGAGCTAAGTTTGTGGCGGATTCTATAGCGGCAGAAAAAGCTAAACCAAAAAGTAAATGGAAAACCTTTTTCAAAAAAAGAAACAAAGAGTAGAGTTACGAGGTGCTTAAAAAAATATGTTGAATAGAAAATGCTTTGTAATGATGATGTTGTTGTTAAATACTATTATTCCTTTTTATACATATGCAGAAGAAACTACTCCTAGTAGAGACTATCGTGAAACACCAACAATTCCTTATGGAGGACCTCAATACTATGTTTACCTTGGTGCAAACAGAGAGTTACAAATAGATGTTCAAATATGGGGGAAAATTGCTAAGCCTGGACTTTATTCTGTCCCTAAGACAACAGATATTATTGGATTGATATCTTTTGCGGGTGGCCCAGTAGATGGTGCGGACCTAAAAAAAGTTAAGATAATAAGAAACAATCCCACAGCTCAAATAATTAAAGCGGATGTGAAAAAGTATTTAAATAATGGAGACATGTCTAAATTCCCTTTGCTTAAACCTGGAGATATGATTTTTATTCCAGAGTCTCCTTCGTATAGCCTTTTCCCGAAGTTTTTACAATTTTTTGCGTTAGTTGCACAAACATCGTCTATAATAACTGCATATGTTAGTGTGTATTATTTAATTAGAAAATAGTTGAGAGTATTAGGCAAATAAATATGGATGTAAAAGAGTCTACATTACAAGAGTATATTTATGTATTACTTACAAAAAAATGGGTGGTAATAAGTATATTTGCGATAACGGTTCTAACTGCAATTTTTTACCTCATAATGACTCCTAAAGTTTATGAGTCTGTTGCTACAATAATGATAGAACCTCCACAAATTTCTGCCTCAAATACAATGTATCCGGGAAATTATCTTACAAATATTAGAAATTATTGTGAAATACTAAAAAGTGAAACTGTAATGCAACACGCTGTTGATAAATTGGCAAGTTCAGGATTAAAATTCAAATTTTTAAATTCATCTTTTCCTGCAGATGTATTATCACAAAGAGTTTCAATTAGGCCTATTATGGATAGTGATATTATAAAAATCTATGGTAGGGGTAGTACTGTTGAAGAAGCTATGGCTCTTACAGATGCAGTTGTAGATGGATTTATTAAAGAACAACTTTTAGTTGCAAGAAAAGAATTTTCTGAACAGAGAAAGTTTATAGAAAAACAAATTCCTGAAGTAGAAAAGGGATTAATAGAAATAGAAGAAAATATAAGGGATTTTAAGGAAACTAATAAAATAATTGGACTTTCAGAAGAAGCAAAAGAATTAGTTCGTAAATTAACGGATATTGATGTTCTTTATGTGCAAAGTGAAGCATCTTGTAACGCTATAAACACCCAATTAACATCACTAAAACAACAATTAGATAAACATAAGAGTTCATTTCTTGAAGATGTAACAAGTGTATCAACTCCATATATATTACAACTGAGAAAAGAATTATTATCACTTGAAACAAACTTTTCTTTATATGTAGTGCAAGGATTATCAGAAAAAGATCCAAAACTTATGGATATAGAAAATAGTATTGAAAAAACAAAAGAACAATTGATAAATGAAACACGAAAAATTATTGATAAAAATGTTTCGTCTAAAGATCCTTTATCAGTTTCTGAAGAATTAGTAGATAATGTTCTTAAATTAGAAGTAGAATTATCTGTTGAGACGACAAAAAAAACATCTTTTTATAGTATTTTAACATCCTATGAAAAATACCTTTATTCATTTCCTACAAAAGAATTTCAACTAGCCCAACTTGAAAGGAAGAGAAACTTAAATAATAATACGTATGATATTTTAATGAAAAATTTTGAAACAACAAAACTTGCGGAAGCTGGAAGATTATCGGATATAAGAATAGTAGATAGGGCAGATACTCCTAAAATACCTGTAAAACCTAAAATAAAACTTGTTTTAATATTAAGCATATTTATTGGATTATCTCTGGGAGTAGGAAGCGCTTTTATAATAGAATATGTTGGTAGCACAGTTAAAACTTCTAAAGATGTTAGGTTACACTTTAATATGTCAGTTATAGGGAATATTCCTAAGGTTAAATCAGTAAAAGCAGGAAATGGAAATGGATTACTTACTCATTACCCAATGAACTCTCCTGTATATGAAGCTTATAGATCATTAAGAACTAATCTTAGTTTTATAAGTCCGGATGTACCTATAAAAACAATTCTTTTGACTTCTGCGTTACCTGGAGAGGGGAAAACTACAGTGGCTTCTAATTTAGGTATTGTTATGGCGCAATTAGAAAAAAAGGTTTTACTCGTGGATACTGATCTAAGAAAAATGAGTCTTACAAGGTGTTTTGGAATAAAATCAGAAATTGGAGTAACAGATGTTTTATTGGATGAAAAAATGTTAAAAAAAGCAATAGTAGAAACAGAAATTGAAAATCTAAGTATATTGCCAGGTGGAAAAGTTCCTCCTAATCCTGCAGAACTAATTTCCTCTAAACGTATGTATGAATTGATTGAAAAATTAAAAGAAGAATTTTCTTTTGTAATATTTGATAGTCCTCCTGTTTTATCTGTAACAGATTCTGCTATTTTAGCTTCTAAATTGGATAGCGTAATGCTTGTAATACAGGCAAATAAAACAAATAGATTAGCAATTGCGCGCGCAAAAGAAATGCTTGAACAGACTAATGTTAAGCTTTTGAATATTATACTTAACATGATACCGCTTAATTTCCCTATGTATGGGTATCCTTATTATTACTCATATTATTCTACTTCTCAGGAACCTAAATCCCATAAAAATAAACCAGTTTAGAGTTAACATATGGCAAAAGTTGTAGTTACCGGTGCGGCAGGATTTATGGGGTCATGGCTTGTAGACTCTCTTGTAAAAGAAAAACATACGGTTTATGGGTTAGACGATCTTTCCGGGGGATATACAAGAAATATAAATCCACAATCAAATTTTTTCAAGATAGATTTAAGAGATAAAAATGCTACTAAAAAACTAATAGAAGAGATTTCGCCTGAAATCCTTTATCATTTAGCAGCAGATGCGACTGAAGGAAGAAGTCAATTTACCCCTATCAATTGTACAGAACGTGGAATTATGGCATATCTTAATGTTTTAATCCCAAGTATAAATAAAAGAGTAAAAAGAGTAGTTTTAACTTCTTCAATGAGTGTATATGGCAGTCAAGTTACACCATTTGATGAGTCTATGAAAACTAAGCCTGACGATGTTTATGGTGTGAACAAAGCATCTATGGAAGAAATTACAAAAATACTTGCAGAGGTATATGGTTTTGAATATGTGATTTTAAGACCTCATAATGTTTATGGAGAACGTCAAAATCTTGCAGATCCGTATCGTAATGTTATAGGTATTTGGATAAATGCGTTGCTTAGAGATAAACCTATATATATATATGGGGATGGGGAACAGCAAAGAGCGTTTAGCTATATACACGATGCAATATTGTGTATTATTAGGGCAGGTTTTGAAAAAAAATGTTGCAATGAAATAATAAATATAGGGGGAAAAGAACCAACAACATTAAATGAAATGGCAAATATTGTAATGAAAGAATTTGGCAAAATTGTAAAAGTTGTATATTTAGCCTCAAGACCCAAAGAAGTAAAATATGCATATTCTACCTATAAAAAATCGGAAGAATTATTAGATTATAAAGAGAATTTTTCTTTAGTAGAAGGTGTAAAAAGAATGATAATATGGGCTAAAAAATTGGGGCCTCAAAATCCTTGTTATTTGGAAAACCTTGAATTAGAGACAGAGCAAGTTCCTAAAACCTGGAAAGAAAAATTAATTTAATTGTCTGCATAAGGTAAATTAATTTATATAAACATATCTTAATGCCGGAATAACTTAAAATTAAAGAAATATTATATATTTAATCGGGCATTTTTAAAGATAGAATTAACTCTTTATAAAGGTTTTTCAAAAATTGATTACAAAACTTTTCACGATAATCAGTCGGATAATTAAAATATATTATTTTTTTTTAGATTGTTTTTACTTATTAGTAATACCTCCAATTAAACTATTTTTATCAAAAAAAAATAGTTTTGCAATTATGGGATTAATAAATAAATCGTATATCGGATGGGACCGCTTTAATAAGAGTATTATAAACTCTCATCAAGATTTAGAAACATACAGGGCAAGTTACGATATGGGGAGTTTAGATTTTTATGATAGATATATCCGGAGAGAAAGCTGGCTTTATAATAAAAGAATTTTGGATTTGGGATGTTTTGTTGGAGGGAAAACTCAACTTTTTTCCGAAAGTGGGGCAAAAGAAGTAGTTGGTATTGATTTGTCGAAAAGAGGGATAAAAATAGCAAAAAAATACGAAAACGAAAAACTCAAATACTATAGAACTTCGTCTACAGAATTAAAAAAAGAGTACAAAGGATATTTTGATACGATTATATCTTTTACTGTTTTTGAACATATCCAAAAAGAGCTATTACCGACGGTTATAGATGATTGTTATGAATTATTAAGTAAAAATGGTATATGTATCATAGTATATAATTTTTTTTATGATAAATATGGAGCTCATGTAGAACATTGTATATATCATCCATTCCCACAATTCTTATTGCAGAAGAAACATTATTTAGAATACTGTGATAAAAGATTAGAAGAATTTCATAAAAAAGGATTATATGGATATTTTCCGTTAGGATATTCATATTGTAAAAACACCCACAATGAAGATTGTTATATGGAATTAAATCGGTTAATGTCATTTAAGTTTAAAAAATTATTAAGAGAATCAAAGTTTAAGAAAATAGAAGACTTTCAATATAGTAGAAGTGAATTTGTGAAATTATTATTTAATACATTTCCTAAAAGTAGATTATTTGAATCTTCTCATTTTTATATATTGTACAAATAAAATGTAAAAAAATATAAATACAATACATAAATTGATAACTACGAATGAATAAAATGAAGTATTTCTACAGAAAGATAATAGGAAAACTAACATTTATAACAGATAGTATTTTTTTTAAATTTTACAAGAAATGCTTTATTTTTCGTTTCTCTTATCCTCAGAAAATATACTGGACTAAAATGGCACTCAATATTGATAAGGAGTGGGGAACGATGAAACATGATTATGCGATATTAGAAAAGATACTTTTATTTATTAAGCCTAAATATATACTTGATTTTGGATGTGGAAGCGGAAGGCTTTTCCCATTATATCAAGAAAAAAGAATTGAAGAAGTGGTGGGACAGGATATTTCTAAAAAAGCACTTGCAATTGCTAAAATACGTTATCAATTAAATTCTACACCACCTCCTATTTTTACTTTAACTAACAAAGATATTTTTAAGTTACCGACGAATCACTTTGATTTAATAATTTCAAATAGAGTACTACAGCATATTTTTCCAAATAAAATTGAAAAAGTTATAAATAAACTTACAAAACTGAGTGATAAAATATATATTAATGAAATGTCTGATAGTGATTATTCTAATAAAACATTTTATTTGTTCAAACATAATTATGAGAAATTATTCAATCAATATGGTTTTGACCTAATTCAAAAGGGGAAGATTGAAAATCAAACATGGTGTCTTTTTAGTAGAAAGAGTTTTTATAAAAATGAGAGATAGAGTAGAAAACAATATTCGAGAACTTAATGAATAACATAAAAGTATCTATTATAATTTGTACTAAAGCTCGTATTAATGACCTTTTGAAGTGTATGGATAGTATTTTACTTCAAACCAGAATACCGGAAGAAATAATAGTTGTTGATGGTAGTGAAAAAGATAATATCTCGAATATTATTAAGATGAAAATGAAAAATATCGTTAATATAGGTTTTTCTTACATTCAGATGTCTGGAGGACTAACTCATCAAAGAAATGCAGGAATTAGCATGGTTAAAAATGATATAGTTTTATTTTTAGATGATGATGTAATTCTTACGCCTGATTATCTCTTTGAAATTATGAAAATTTATGAAAATGATAAAAAAAGAAAAATTGGAGGATTAACAGGTTATATAGAAAAAATGCCAAAGCCTTCTCATAAACAACTCTTTTTCCAAAGACTATTCTTATTGCCTCAATTCCGAGATGGGAAATTTTTGGATTCTGGCCAACCAACTTGGATATGGAATCCGACAAGATTAACAGAAATTGAGGTAATGTTGGGATGTAACATGTCTTTCCGTAGAGAAATATTTTATGAATATAGTTTTGATGAGGGATTAAAAGGATATTGCTATATGGAAGATGATGATTTTTCATACAGAGTTTCTCGTAAGCATAAATTATATCAAACACCGTTTGCAAAACTAGAACATTCCGTTTCATCAATTTCTCGAGATAATATAGCAGAATTTCACAGAATGCAAATCTTGAACTATTTTCTTTTTTTTAAAAAGAACATACCTAAAAACATTAAAAGTGTTTTATGTTTTTCTTGGTCAATAATAGGTATTATTATAGTAGAAGGAGTATTTAATAAAGAAAGGAAGATTATTTTAAAAGGATTTTGGGGCGGAATATTGGATATAATTAGAACCCTTAATGTTTATTTTATAAAATAATATGAGTATTTATCGTAAATTGTTGAAATCTTCTTCTTCCGTTTTGCTTTCGCAAATTATATCTTTTGCTTCTTCTTTACTTGTTGGCATAATTTTTGCACGTGTGCTTGGTCCTGAAGGTAAAGGGGCACTTAAACTACTAATATTAGTGCCTTCAATGATAGTAGGCTTTGGAACAATGGGAATAGAAATTGCTAATATATATTTTATTGGGCAAAAGAAATATGATATTCAACTGCTAATGGGAAATACAATAGTAGTAACTATTGTTATGAGTGTGATAATTATGATATTATATCCAATATTTATTCCCCATTTCTTTTCTGTCTTGAAAGTGGATGTTCCGTATTATTTAAAACTGCTTACTTATTTTATAGTGCCTCTTGGATTATTGGGAACATTCCTTTCTTCTTTTCTTTTAGGATTGCAACGTATTGTAATAAGAAGTATTATAGATATAATAAGATCTGTATCTTTGCTACTTTTTATTATAATATGCATATTTGTATTTCACGCAGGACTTCACTCTATCCTTATTATTAATATTTTTATCTCCTTGCTTCCAGTTGGACTAATGTTCTTAGTTCTTAAGGATGTTGTGAAAATTTTTCCTAGCTATGATAAAGAAGCTTTTAAATCTGTATTTTGCTTTGGTATTAAAGGTTATGTGGGCAATGTAACTCATTATTTTAATATAAGATTGGATCTTTTTCTTGTTGCATTCTTTCTGGGACCTAAAGAAGTAGGAATTTATTCTGTAGCTGTCGGCTTAGGGGAGCTTATATGGTATATCCCGAGTGCTATATCTACGGTTATGTTTCCTGCAATTGCAAATTCTACAATGGGGGCAAGCAAAGTTCTTGCCATTAATACAGTTCAAAAATTATTTATTCCCTTTATAATAATAGGATTGGGAATAGCAGTATTCGGGAAATTTTTTATTCATTTTCTGTATGGGGAACAATTTATTACAGCTTATCCAGCTCTTGTATTACTTTTACCAGGAATACTTATAATGGGGATTTGTGGTCCTTTTTGGGATTATATTACAGGTATAGGTAAAATAGAATATAATCTTCTAACTGCTCCCTTGTCATTGGGAGTAACTGTTGCTCTTGATATTATCCTTATTCCAAAATTTGGCATTGTGGGTGCTGCAATAGCTTCTTCTTGTGCATATATTGTAGCAACCTTAGTTATTATATACCTTTACTTGAAATTCTCGCATAGTTCAATAACTGATTTAGGAAAATCAAATTCTTCTACTAATGATTAAACAGATATGTAATTTGAAACAATGATTATAAAGAACTTGAGGAAAATTAACAAAAGAAGGGCATATTATAAACTTTTTCATTAGTTATCCAATTTTATTATACTAGTATATATAATTTGTCTCAAGTAAATTCCGAGAATATTGAACACGAAGAGGGAAACAAAGTGCTTGACATTGAGGGATATTTCTATGAATCTTATCATAATTGGTGGGAGGAATTGCTGAGAATAAAATATGCGTAATAGCCTAAGAATATAAATTAAGAGTATAAGAAGATAGAAAACCGGCTTAATAGTAAATCAATAAAATGTTTGAAATACAAAACACCATTAAATGAAAATTTGCTTCATTGGAGATCCTTCAAGTATCCACTTGACACGGTGGATGAATTTCTTTTCTATTTCAGGACATAAAGTATCCCTTATTTGTTTTAACAATACAATTGTAAAAGAAATAAATGGGGTTCAAATATATAAAATAAGATTATGTGATTTCAGATTTTTACCAATTACTGTACAAACAGTTTTAAACATGATAATTATTCCATTGACTATACGAATAATTTGCAAGAAAATAAAGCCAGATATTCTACATGCCCACTATGTGTTAGATTACGGATTTTACGCTGCTTGTGCATGGTTTCATCCTCTTGTAATTACTGCATGGGGAGATGATGTTTTGGTTTATCCTAAAACTTCTCAATTCAGTAAATGGAAACTATGTTTTGCAGTAAAACAATCCCAATTGGTTACGATAGATTCAGCGTATATAAAAGAAGAAATACTAAGATTATATTTTTCCATGTATAAGACATATTTAATACATAAAATATATAATATACAATGGGGAGTGGATTTTGAATCTCTTCGTATCGGGCAAATAATAACTCCTGATCCCCAATTGACTATTATTTGTCCAAGAGGTTTTCAGAAAATATACAATACAGATATCATTATAAAAGCTATGCCGAAAGTTATTTCTTTATTTCCAAATGTAAAATTTGTTTTTTTGGGGGCAGGGGATAAAACAAATTTTGAAACACTTGCAAAAAAATTAAATATATATAAATATACAGATTTTCAAGGCTGGATAGAGCATGATAAATTATGGAATATTTATCAAAAAGCTAAAATAATGATATCTATTCCAAGTTCCGATGGAACTTCTGTTGCACTCTTGGAAGCAATGATTTGTGGGTGTATCCCTGTTGTTTCTAATTTGCCTGCCAATAGAGAATGGATAAAAGATGGACTTAATGGTGTAATTGTGGATATAAAAAATATTGAACGTTTAAGTTTGGGTATTGTAAAAGCTTTAAATATGACGGAAACACAGGTTAAAGAAATAAAAAAACATAATTATCAATTTATAAAGGAAAAAGGGGATTATAGACAAAATATGTTAAATATGGAAAAATTGTATTTCAGATTGATAAATAAAAGGTGATTTTTATGTGTGGAATAGCGGGAATATATAATTTTAATAAAGTTCCAATTAATGAAATAGATTTGCATAAAATGATAGATATTCAACAACACCGTGGCCCGGACGATAATGGCTATTTTGTTAATGATAATATTGGATTAGGTCATTGTAGATTAAGTATAATTGATTTATCAAAAACAGGGCATCAACCAATGAGTGATTCTAATAAAAGAATCTGGTGTATTCATAATGGTGAGATATATAATTATTTGGAATTAAAAGAAGAACTAAAATCAAAAGGATATCATTTTGAGTCAGAAACAGATACAGAAGTGATCATATATTCGTATAAAGAATGGGGAACAGACTGTGTTTCTAAATTTAATGGCATGTGGGCGTTTGCAATATGGGATGGCGACAAAAATAGCTTATTTTTGTCGCGTGATAGACTTGGAGTTAAGCCTATTTATTATTTGAAAAATTATAATAAGTTTATATTTGCTTCTGAAATAAAAGCTATATTAAAAATTGCTCCCAATGAAAGAAGTCCCGATTATTCCGAGTTATATCATTTTTTAAAAACAGGGGTTTTTGCTAATTCAGATAATACATTTTTTGAACATATTAAAAGTCTTTATCCCGGACATTCTATAATAATAAAAAACTCTGATGTGAAAATTTGGAATTATTGGGATATTAAAAATGAACGTATTGTAAATAATAATAAATATGAAGAGAATTTTATTTCTTTACTGGAAGATTCAATAAAATTAAGATTGCGAAGTAATGTTGCGGTTGGAACTTGTTTAAGCGGCGGATTAGATTCAAGTAGTATTGTAGCAATTCAAAATAAAATTTTTAAAGATGAAATACAAACTTTTTCTGTCATTTGGGAAGATAAAGAATGTGATGAGAGTAAATATATAAATCTTGTCAGAAAGAGCAATAGAATAACTCCCTTTTTTGTTAAACCAGACAGTAATAATTTTTTTGATACATTACAAAAAATAGTATGGCATTCTGATACACCGAGTCAAGGCCCTGGAATTTATGCCCAATGGTATTTGATGAAAATGGCGAAAGATAGAGTAAAAGTCTTGTTAGATGGCCAGGGCGGAGATGAATTGCTTGCAGGATATTTTAATTATTTCTTTTTTTATTTGAAAGATATTTTAAAGAATGATTTTCCTTCTAAATTTATGAAAGAAGGAAAAGAAATATCAAATGTTATAAAATCTAATGCTTTTAAGGGAGTTTTAAGATTTTTATACCCTCAACTCTATAAGATTTTTGACAACAGTAAAAAAGAAAATATTTTTGATGCGAAATTTGAGAAAGAATATAGTAGAATTCCAGTTTACATAAAAAAGAGTAAAAATTTTAAAGGCGAATTAAATAACGCTTTATATGACAGCATTAAAAGAGATTCTTTACCAGCACTTCTTCACTATGGAGATAGAAATTCCATGGCTTTTTCCGTTGAATTTCGTAATCCATTTCTTGATTATCGAATGGTGGAGTTTTGTATGAATTTACCGATTTATGAAAAAATAAATAATTCTACCACAAAATATATTCTTAGAAAAGCCATGAAAGATATATTACCGGAAGAAATTCTATCGCGTAAAGATAAAAAAGGTTATCCTACACCTATTGGCAAATGGTTTAAAAATACACTAAAAAATCAAGTAGAGGATATAATTTATTCGAACTCTTTTAGAAATAGGGGAATATTTGATTGTAACACTATAAGATTATTATTGGAAGAGCATTGTTCCGGGAAGAAAGACCATACTTTTAAAATCTGGCAATGGTTGACTACAGAATTATGGTTTAGGCAGTTTATAGACAGCCAAGTGTAAAGTATTAGGCTTATCTGGTTTCTGATAAACCTGAAAGTCTATTCATTTCATATAGAATAGCAAATTTATATTGTTTAATAAGTTTTGGGGAACTATATTTATTAAGGCTTATTTTTGACTCTCGTAAAACGCTTTTCAATGTTTGAGTGGGTTTATTTACAATTATTAATATACGAGTACTCGAATTTAAATCCAAAGGGGTTAAGTAATCAAGAGGTATATTGTATAGTTTAAAATAATACATAAGTGGCGCACTTGAAGGGCAGATGCCTAAAACCTTATCATTAAAGTTTAGATACTCTTTCAAGAAAATAGTGATAGCTTTTGCATCTCTCAATGTTCCAGTATCTTCCGAGTAATAGACAGATTTTGTACGTATTACATTTATACTTAGTCCAATGGATAAAGTAAGAGCTAAAATTGAAAATATAACGTGTTTATAGCGATTAAATTTAATTATTTTCAAAATAGGATAACTAAGTCCTGCACTTGCAAACCCCAGATATAGTGGTAATAGAAATATCCATACGCGTTCATATGGAACTACTCGCTGAAATACTAAGATGGGAATGCACCATATAACTGTTGCTAAAACTAGTGGAACGCGATGTATAGTTAATTGTCGATGAAAAATTAATGAAATAAAGAAACCTACTACAAGAATGAAGCTTAATATACTAGGAATATCTCTGTTCCATTGTAACCAAACTGAATGAAAAGAAGGCAATAAGTTTGTAATAAAATATATCCAATTTTTTGGAGTTACGAATGAGTTGTTTACAAGTGTGTCTATACCGGAAACTATAAGAACCGGTATGTATAAGATAATTGTAAAAATTACAATACCAACCATAGAAAAAAACAGTTTTTTTAGGATAATAGTGCGAGATAAATTTGTATTTTCATAGAGTATTGATAAAAAAAGCCAGACTATTACTATTCCAATTGAATATAGCATAGTTGGTATTGTGTAAAATCCTAATACTGAAAGGATAGTAAACAATAGCCATACATGGGATTGCCTGTCCTTTTTGAGATGTGTTCCAAAGACAAGAGTGAGGAGAAAAATTAAAACTAGTATAGAATAACCACGAGCATTGGTTGAAAATTCAATAAGTATTGATGAAACAGCGATGATACTAACTGTTAAAAGAGCAGCGTATTTGTTGTAAATAAGCCGTATTGTTATATAAGAAACGGGAATTATTGCTATTCCTGTAAGCAATGCAGGTAAGCGAATAGCCCATAATTTGTTGCCAAATAGTAACCATGAGATATGTACCCAAAAGGTATGGAATAAGTGGTTGTTTGGAAATGAATAATTTGAAAGTCCAATATATAATGGTTTTGAGGCATAATTTAAAAAAGTAAAAGCCTCATCATAACGTATTGGTTGAAATAGAAACATTAATCTAACCGCGATGCCTACAAAGATTATTATAAAAAGAGTGTATATATGTATTTTATTTTCGGCTTTTCCTGTCCGAATAGAATGTCGAATAATGTTCTTGTTCCAATAAAACAGTGCAGATAAAATATCAAAAAACAATTTTGAAATTTGTTGTCTCCATTTATAAAAGATTATGCTAACAATAAATAATCCCCCCCCAATCAGTCGTAATCCGTTAACTATTTTATTAAAAAACGGCAAAGTGAAATAGTTGATTTGCCCATCTGCAGCAAAAGAATTGATTTTTACTTTTACTATTTGGAAAGGTAAAAAAGATATCCCTATTAGTATAAATCCCAACAAAATGATAAAAAATATCAATAATAACCATCCTATCTTAAGAAGTTTATAACGTGGAGGCATTCTTTCTATGATTATAGGATTATATTCCCTTAATATAAATTAATCAATTTCAAATATCATTACTTGAATATTTTTTTTTGTCAATTTTATATTTACTGGAGTTTATCTGTTTTTACCTCCTGATAGAAAATATTAACTCGTAAAAATTATCATAGATTTTTGAAATTAAAAAATAGAATGAATTTTATCTTTTTCTAAAAAGTTTTTTATTCATTTTTTATACGGGAACCAATTTTTTCTGCTTTTATATTGCTGCTATGGCATATTCTTTATGGTAGTTTCAGATCTATAGATTATATTGCAAGTAGGGATAATATAATAATCATATTATTCAAATATACTCATTTGTGGTAATAAGTATAGTATATATTTTTTTATCTTTAAATTTGGTGTGTCCATGATTATATATGGTTTCTATCTGTGTGTCTGTGCATTATTTAAAGCAAATAGGTAACTATTTTATATTGTTTTCAACTGTAATAGTCTTTTTCCAATTATCTATTAACCAAACGATACATGTAATCCATGTGAATAAACCAAATATTGTTGAGGAAGTATATTTAATTGACCAACTATAATAATAGCAAAAAGCTGATAATGATCCGAAAATGCTATAGTATTTAAAATATTTGTCTTGTAATATAGCTGCAAATGGTAGTAACCATATTAAGTATTGTATTCCAAATCCCGGTGTAAAAACGTAGAAACTCAAGAAAACCATTAATGTACTTCTCATAATATTCTGAAATCTTGTTTTGAATGCAATAAATACAATCACGAATAGCATTATTAAGAGTTCAATTTTATAAATAATTGGATTGATTACTGAAATACTGGGAATTGCTTTCTCTATTAATTGATTTATGATAGAAATACCCCATTTCCCTTGTAGGGGAGTATATTTAAAAATGTTATGTATAACTGCATTAGTAACATTTAATAGATAATAAAGAAGCGTAATTATTGGAATTACTAATACAAGTGATAGAAAAGCAAGTTTTTACCATAATTTTTTATATCTAAAAAAAATGATTGGTATGCAAAAAAGTGTAAAGTGCTTTACTGTTATTGAAATACCCATAAAAATTCCATGTACATATTTTTTGTTGGTATTTAATGAATATAAATAGCAAGTGAGTAAGAGAAATAATATACTTATATTGCAAAATTGATTATGATAAGAAGAAACCATTATGGATAAAGGATTTAGAAAGAATCCCGATAAAATTAAAAAGATGTTATCTTTGTTGATTTTTTGATGTTTTAGATAAGAGAAAATAATGAAGAATATAAATATATCTGTCATTATAGTGGGGTATTTTACTACTATAAAGAAAGGAATATTAAAAAATTTAGATATCCATCCAACTACTTTTAATATCCAGAGCCAAATAGGGAAATAGTTATAATCAGTGGTTAGATAAATATTTTTACCCAATTCGGAAGCGTTGTAAAATCTTATATATGCACCTACATCATATGTTCCAAAGAATAATAAGGAAGTTAATACACGAAGAGATATTCCGATTAAAAAGATAAATAGTATTTTGTTAAAATAACTAATTTTATCTTTCAATAAGAAAAGGCTAAAAAAAGCAGTTATCAGTAGAGCGTATAAAATACTTTGAAGCAATAAAGGTCCATATGACCCACAAAAGAACAAAACACTTACTATAACGGTACAAATAATAAAAATTAAAGGGATTGTGAGGAAAACGTTTTTCTGAAAGAAGTTTTTTATTTTATGAATAGGAATAAAAATTGTGACAATAATAAGAAAACTTGCTACTAACATTAATATATGAAGACTTTGTATCATTTTTAACGTATTAACTTCTATATGATTATCGGAAGATAAATATTTGGTAGTAAAATCAGGGTTTGCTAATATTTTACTTATAATTAAACAAATTAAGGCAGATAATAGACTAAAAAGTCTGTTTTTATTAAATTTCATACTCTCATATTAAGAACATAGATATATTTTAATGTCAATAGAAATATTTGAGACTATTCGGGAGAAGTTTTTTGGGATATCTTACAGCTATCCTAATGAGTGTTTGTTATTTTGCACAAACATTTTAGATTTCTAGTAACTTGTAATCAATCTTTCTAAGAATAGTTTTAGTTTATTTGTTTTTTAAAATATTTGTTGCAAATGTTTTATAATTCGGATATTCTAAAATATAAAGGGAAGAGTAAATCTGAATATTTTTATTAATAAATAAACTATTTAAAATGGAGACCTGTAATATATGTGGAGGAAATGTTTTTTTATCTCTTTTTAGTGCTCTAGATAGAGTATATCCGATTAATAAAGTTTTTTATGTTGTAAAATGTAAGAAATGTGAAAGTCTATTTTTGATGCCACAACCTTCTCCGGAAGAGCTTAAAGAGCATTATCCAAAGACATATTATGAATCTATGACACCTGTTAATTTTGAAACGCAAAACTCATTTTTAACATCAGTAAAATATAAATTAAAAGAAAAAGTATTGTCGTATTATTATAATTATCCTTTTCCAGTCACAAATAAGCTAAGTTTTATTGAAAAATTGTTATTTTTCCCACTAAAATTTCATTTTTCTACACTCGGGAATACATTTATTCCTTGGAGTGGGGAAGGAAAAGTTTTAGATATTGGTTGTGGAATGGGATGTGGGCTTAATAAACTTAAAAAATTAGGATGGGAAACTTATGGCGTAGAACTGGATGAATATGCGGCAGAATATGCAAAAAAGGCAGACCATAATATTATATGCGGAACACTTCTAGAGGCTAATTTTCTTCCAAATTTTTTTGATGTTATTTTATTAAGCGAGGTTTTAGAACATTTGTATAACCCTTTAGAGACCTTAAAAGAGATAAAAAGAATTATTAAACCAGGAGGGAAAATATATATTTCTGTGCCGATAAGTAATAATTTATTTTTTAAGATATTTAAAAATAGGTGGCATTCCTTAGAAATACCCCGTCATCTGTGGATACCATCAACAAAGGCAATAAAAATTTTATGTTACAAAACAGGGATGAAGATTAATAGATTGAAATATAGGAGAGGTGGAGAAATACTGGGTAGTATACAATATATTGTTAATGATTTAGGGCAACATAGAATATATCTTGCGGATAATAAAAACAATAAGATTTATCGAAATAAATTTTTAATGAAAATAATCAGTCCACTAGAGTTTATTCTCCAAGAGTTTAATTTAACCAGTGGTATATTAATAGAGGTTACGAAAAAATGAAGATACTTTATTTGGGTGCAATAATGCCACAAAATTTTCATGAACAGAATACTATTTTTACTTTTCTAAAGCATGGGTATGAAGTTTCTGTAATTAACGTAAATAGATGTTATTTTACAGATGAAATAACAGGGATTGGAAAAGTAGAAATCTGTAACATTTATGAAGACGGAGATCCGTATAAAGGTAAGATTGGTAGGATTTATTGGGAATTAAATAATTTGGGGCTAATAAAAGGCTATAAAGATATTAAAGATAAAATGAATCGCTTTATTAAAAAAGTTAATCCGGATATTATATATTGTTTTTTTGGATCAGGTATATTTAATGAAATGAATATGATTTTAGAAATGAAATTAGGGATACCTCTTATTCATAACTTATTATGTTATCCGGTAGCATTATCATACCAATCGGTAAAAAGAGAAAATAGGCAGTATAGTAAAATTATTAATAGTATATCTGGTAGAATTTATCCTGCAGAGACGATGTTTAATTATGTTAAAGGGGGGATTAACCCTAATAAAGGAGTTGATATTATTCTCATGGAGTATTTTAGTGAGAAATATTTTCCACATAAAAGGTTGCCATTGCTTTCTTCGGTAAATAACGAACCACATTTGATATTTCTCGGGAGAACAGATTTTTCTTCCAACAGATTAATTGATGATATAAGAGAACACATTTTAGAATTTGTAAAAGCAGGCATTCATATCCATTTAAGAGCTCCGGCAACGAATTTACCCCAAAATAAATATATTCATATTTTTCCTACTTTTGATAGTAGTAGGACTTTTAATGGAGAATTATCTACTTTTATGACTCAATTTGACGGTTGTTTAGTACTATATAATTTTGTATCCAGATATTGTAAAGATAGGTTTTATAATACGTTACCGAGTCGTTTTCTTTTTGGTATGACAACATCTATTCCTATTGTATTACCAGAGAAAAGTTTAATCTCATGCGAAGAAATGGTTAAACAATATAATATAGGTTTAATATACAGGGATGTCGATGATTTAAAAGAAAAATTATATGACAGGACAACAATGGAAATATTACGTAAAAATGCGTTAACAAATTATAAGAATTTTACTTATGAGAATAATTTTTATAAGTTAGATAATTGGATTAAAAAAATAATTACCTAATTAATGGAAAATATATTGATAATAGTTTATCATTTTCCTCCGATGGGAGGAGGAGCTGTTTTAAGAACACAAAAATTTGTGAAATACTTGCCTCAATTTGGATTGATGCCAACAGTTGTTACAGCGAATATCCCTGCTTCTATAAAAGATGATACTTTATTAGAAGAGCTCGATAAAAGAATAGAAATTTTTAGAACAATTACCTTTGAAAAATTTGGCATAGAGAAAAATTTGAATGAAAAAATTCATGAAAACAAAAAGGCGAAAAGAACGCTACTATTAAAATTGCTTATTATTTGGAAATTTTTTAAAAATACTATTGTAAATAATTTTTTTATACCGGATAAATATGTAGGTTGGACAATATTTGCATATAAAAAATGTAAAGAAATTATTAAAAAACAACAAATAGATATGATATATAGTTCGTCTCCACCGGTTTCTACTCATTTAGTTGCATATCTATTAAAATGTCATGAAAAAATACCATGGGTAATGGATTATAGAGACTTATGGTTAAACCATAATATATTGGGACCAAAAACTAAATTTAGTAAATTTATCAATAACAAAGTAGAGAAAAAATTCATTTCTAGAGCAGACAAAGTTATTTCAGCTACTACTACAATAACAGAAGATTTTATAGATAGATATAAAAAAAATAATAAATTTATTACAATAACAAATGGTTATGATAAAGAAAGATTTGATAATAATCATATAAGCAAGTATAAAACAAAAAATAAATTTACTATTGTTTATAGCGGTAGTTTTTCTAATTATCAAACACCTGAATACTTTCTTATAGCAATTAAAGAGTTATTATTAGAATACAATGATTTCAAATCGGATATTGAAATTATTTTTGCTGGTAGTGTAGAAAAAAATCATCTGGTATCATCGATAGTTAATTTTATAGGTTTTATACCTTATAAGGACGCAGTGGATTTGATATGTTCTGCAGATGTTTTGTTGCTTACAATATATGAATTACAGTGTAGTAAAAGCGTTTTAACTACTAAGTTATTTGATTATATTGGTGCACAAAAGCCCATACTTGCGCTTATTCCATCAGGGATAGCTTCGGAAATGATTAAAGATGAAAAACTTGGAGTTGTTGTTTCTCCTAACAATATTCAGGATATAAAAAGAGCGATTCTTGGGCTTTATATGAAATGGAAAGAAAAAAAACTTTACACGGGAGCAAATTATAGCATGCTTGCTAAAAAATTTGATAGAAAACAATTGACTTATGAATTAAGTAAGGTATTAAAAGAAGTGGTAAATCATAAAAAATAATATGAATAACAGAGAGAATATGAATATATTTATAAACAATTTAAAAACTATAAAACTAAAACATATTTTGGTGTTTTTAGGAATCATTATGTTTGCATTTTTTATGCAAAAATTATTCGGTATAATGCTGGCTTTTATATTTATGGTAGTTACTTTCGGTTTTTATTTATTTTTTATTTTCCGTGAACATATCAATTGGGGGGCTTCTCCAATTTATGAATGGATAACAATAGTTGTTATGGGAATAATAGCGTATTTTATGGGGAACGCAATTGCAAATGAAGATTTTTGGCCAGTACAGATTATAGTTGTGTATATTTATGTGATTTTTCTCTTCAAAAAACCTGAGTATGTATTTTTAATTTCTATTGTTTTAATTACAAATATGTTTTGCCTTATTAATCCTGATTATTTTAGTCTAAAGGGGATATTTAAGCTTAGAGATTTGTTATTAATAATTCCTTTTTTACCTCTTATGACAAAAGAACTTATTAATAGGAAAAATATACCTTTTATTTTTGGTTCTATTACTGCTAAAGCAATATTTGGGATATGTTTTATTATCTCTTTATTTATTCTAGCTACTGTTTTACGTTATTCATATCCTATTGCACTAAGTTTTAAAATAGCAAGAGACTATTTTTATTTTCTATTCTTCTTTTCTGTTCTTTATTCCATAAAGGGAAGGAAACAATTAAATTTTGTTATTAAGGCAATGATTGTTTTGTCTTTTTTATTTGCAGTATTATATAGTGTTCAAGCTCTTTCGGGTGGGAAGATAAATCCTTTTCCTTTTTATCGTGGAACTTCAGGATTAAACTGGGGCGTTCCATTAGCTAGGGGGTATGTTTCGTTTGGTTTTGAAGGTGTGATACTTTTTGCATTAATTGGGGTAGTTGGATTTATAGATTCTAATCAAGTAAAATTAAAATTCTGGCTTATGATTATTGTAGTATTTCTTGGAATGGCATATTTTTTAAGTTTAGGCAGAAGCGGGTGGTACTGTGCGATATTGGCTATTATTTTTAATTGGATTTTATTGCCAGTTGAGCGTAAAAATATGTTTGCAAAGTGGGTTATAAAAACAAGTGCAATATTTCTTCTTTCTCTTTTTTTGATAGGGGTTATAAGATATCATTCTCCTGCAGTTTTAATTATTGGGGGAATAGGTAGATTTCGTAGTGGTTTAACCGAAATGCAAACACGTTCGGGAACATTTGGAGCAAGAGCAAAAGTATTTGAGGGATTTTTAGATAAAGGAGTAAAGGAAAATCTTTTATTTGGAATGGGGTTTTTATATCCGGATGAAGGAATAAGTAATACCTTGCCTTATAGAACAGTTATTTATGTAGATAGTGGATTGGTGACTCTTTTGAATACTATGGGGCTAATAGGTTGTTTAATATATATATGGTTAAATATTATGTTTGTTTGGAGAAGTTTTTATATTTTTCATAGATTACATACACC
The DNA here is from genome assembly GCA_028688815.1 of bacterium. Taxonomy (GTDB): domain Bacteria; phylum Hydrothermota; class UBA3073; order JACQXS01; family JAQTXJ01; genus JAQTXJ01. The sequence continues at coordinate 28,709 of JAQTXJ010000006.1, forward strand.
TGTGTACAAAGGTTTCTTAATAAGTTTCTTGGCAGGATTACTAGTTGGATGGGTGACGATATTTACATATCCAGGGTTAACTAATTATACAGATATTGTTCTTACTGCGATGTATCTTGGATTAAATGAAGTGATGTATAAAGTTGATGTTATAGATACCCAAAATCAAAATGGAACTATCGATAATAATTTTGAATTATAACGGTAAACATTGGCTTGAAGGGTGTTTGCAGTCTCTTTTTGAGAATATTCGGAGTATTGATTTTGAAGTTATTATAGTAGATAACGCTTCTACAGATGGAAGTATTGAATATGTTGAAAAAGAATTTTCCTCGGTAAGGATTATTAAAAATAAAACAAATGTGGGATTTACACGTGGAAACAATATAGGAATAAAAGAGGCGGTAGGAGAATATATATGTATATTAAATAATGATACAATTATTCTTTCAGATGCTATTGAGAATCTTTTAGGTTTTGTCAAATCGTATCCTTCAAAGGTCCTTGCTGCAGGAAGATTATTAGGGTTTGATGGAAGATTTCAAACAAATTACACTAGGTTCCCGAAATTTGTACAAGAATATTTAAATTTTACAATTTTTAAACTTAAAGCACCGAAATTTCTTGTCAAAAAAAGAGCATATGTGGATAAGAAAAATGGTAAATATGTAGATAAGGTTCGAAAAGTAGATGTAGTTACAGGTACATTTTTTATAATTAAACGCGAGGATATGTTGAAATTAGGTGGCTTTGATGAGAACATTTTTATATTTTATGAAGATGCGGATTTGTGTTTTAGGTTTAGAAAAGATGGCGGTCATATTTTTTATTACCCGGATGCCGTTATAAAACATTATATGGGAGGGTATTATAAATCCCATAAATTAGACGCGATAAAAAAAAGTTATCAAAGCATTTTGTATTATTTTAGGAAACATTATGGAAGGGGATATTGTTTTTTGTTTGATTTTGCTGTGAAAAAGACAATTTTTATTATGTTATTCTATTTGATGGCGCTACCGGCACTTATATCTAATGAAAATTCTAATTATAGAAGGAAAATAGAGGAAAAGATAAGAATGTTTCATTACATAGTAGGAATATAATTATCCAATAAATAAAAAATTCAATATGAGGAACTTTACAATTTTAAATCTTGCATTATATAGCCCTGATTTTTCAAGTAATTTTGGGGAAAGCTTGTTAAAGCTAGGGAAAGAACTGAAACTTTGCAAGGGGAAACTTGTAGTTTGTTTTCCTGAGTTTAAGGATTGGATGAACATTTTTAAGATTAATGATATTCCCGTTGAAATAGTTCCTATAAGAAGGGTTTTTGATTTTAATGCCATTAAATTGGTTGTTAAATTGGTAAAAAAATACAACACTGCTATTATTCATACGCATTTTGGAATAGAAACCCAAGTTATAGCCTGTATTTCTAAATGGTTATGTAAAAGAAATACCGGTGAGCCTTTGGCTCAAAAAATTGTATGGCATTGGCGTAATCCTATTCGCACTGAAATAATATCAGATGATGCAAAAGGGATTAAGAAAATAATTTTAGAGATAAAGAAATTATCCGGAAATTTATTTTATAGGTTCTTAGACAGGCATTTTGTAACTACGAATATAGTTATTTCAAGCTCAATTAAAAGTATGTTATTAAAAAGGAAGCTAATTCCTGAATGCAAGATTGAAGTCATTCCTAATGGAATAGATTTAGAGTCCTACAATGTTGATAACGTGGAAGACATAAGGAAGAGTTTTTCTATAAGTCGGGACACAATTTTAATAGGGAATATAAGTAATTTTAGACCCCAGAAAGACCATTTTACATTTCTTGAAGCTGTAAAAATAATATTAGAGAAACACCCCAAAAGTATGTTTATATTGGTAGGAGATGGCCCAAATAGATTAAAGGCAGAGAAATATGCTGATTCTTTAGGAATAAGGAAAAATCTAATATTTACGGGGGTGCAGGGCGATATTAAGCCATTTATTAAAGCGTGTAATTTTACCGTTCTTTCGTCTTTTTATGAAGGGTTTGGAAATGTAATTTGTGAGTCTATGGCATTAGAGAGACCGGTAATTGCAACGAATGTTGGAGGAATTACGGATATTATAGTGGACAATGAAAATGGATTTTTAGTCCCGCTTAAAAGTCCTGAAATAATGGCAGAGAAAATGGTAAGACTTATAACATACCCGGAAGAAGTGGAACATTTTGGAAAAAATGGAAGAAGATTGATAGAAAAAAGATTTACGATTCAGATATGGACACAATCAATTATATCATTGTATCTAAAGATTATAAAGATTTAAGTAATAATAACGGTGTATTTTATAAAATTAAGTTGCATAGTGAAAGAATAAGTTTATAATTAGCTTCCTGTGATGCTAAATAATAATATAGACTTTAAGAGTAAGTTCGCAGATATAAAACTTATTGATTCGTTAATTAATGATTTATACAGAATTGCAAAGCAAAATTATATTATTATGGAGGTTTGTGGTACACATACGGTAGCATTTTTAAAGTTGGGTTTGAAATCTTTATTGCCGAAGACAATTCGTGTTATTGCCGGTCCGGGTTGCCCGGTATGTGTTACGCCTCAAAAATTAATAGACTATTCCATTAGTTTAGCAGATTATGCTATTATTGTAAGTTATGGGGATATATTTAGAGTGCCGGGATCGTTTTCTTCTTTAGAAAAAGTAAAGTCTAAGGGAAAAGACATAAGGATTGTTTATTCTATTACGGAAGCATTGGACATTGCGATTGATAATCCTAAAAAGATGGTTATTTTTTTGGCAGTAGGGTTTGAAACTACTGCTCCTGCTACTGCGAACGTACTGATTAGAGCAAAAAAATTAAATGTAAATAATTTTTTTATTCTTCCGGGGCATAAGCTTATCCCGCCGGCTATTGAATATTTGTGTTCTAACGGGGTAAATGCAAATGGTTTTATGCTTCCCGGGCATGTTTCAACAATTATTGGCTGTTCAGCGTATCAATCTATCGTAGATAAATATAAAATTCCTTGTGTTGTTACCGGGTTTGAAGCAATAGATATAGTTACAAGTATTTATAAACTTGTTGAGCAGATAAATAACAAGGATGCCCGATTGGATAATACATACTCAAGAGGAGTAAAATGGTATGGTAATCCTGTTGCAAAAGAAAATATAGCAACTGTTTTTAGGACTGCAGATTCTGAATGGCGTAGTATTGGTTGTATTCCCGATAGCGGGCTTGAACTCAATGAAAATTTTCATAAGTTTGATGCAATGAAAAAATTTGATATTAAACTATCGAACATTACAATTGAGAACAATTGTTGTAGGTGTGGGGATATTCTACGGGGAATTATTGAACCTGAACAATGCGCAAACTTTGGCAACAAATGTACTCCTGAAAAACCAATAGGACCGTGTATGGTTTCTTCTGAAGGCACATGTGCGGCATATTTTAAGTATGGAAAAACTTAAGATAGCAGTTAGTTATATTGCGTATATTTGTGGATTTGATTAAAGATAAAATGGACTCTATATTATTAGCTCATGGAAGCGGCGGCAAGTTACAGTCTGATTTATTGGAAAAGGTTATATTAAAACATATAAAAAACCCTATTATTAATTTACTTGAAGATAGTGCATATTTATCCGTGAATAAAAGCAAAATTGCTTTTACAACAGATTCTTATGTGGTGAACCCATTATTTTTCCCCGGAGGGAATATTGGTAAACTTGCCGTATGCGGGACGGTAAATGATTTATTATGTATAGGCGCAAAACCTTTGTATTTGAGTTTAGGGTTGATTATTGAAGAGGGCTTTGATTATGAAAGGTTTGAAAAAATAATTGCGAGTATAGCTTCGGAAGCAAAAAATGCGGGAGTAAAAATAGTTTGTGGAGATACAAAAGTAGTTGAACATGGGAAAGGGGATGGAATTTACATAAATACTGCCGGAATAGGGGAAATCAAACATTATTTTTCTCCACAAAAAATAGAAACAGGCGATTTTATTATAGTAACAGGGAATATTGGAGACCATGGGATAGCACTGCTTTCTGAAAGGCAGAAACTGAAGTTTAAGACTCCGATTATAAGTGATGTAGCTAATCTTACAGGTATTTCAGATATATTATTTAAAAATTCGGGCATTCATTGTATGAGAGATCCCACAAGAGGTGGAATAGGCGGAATTTTGAAAGAAATAGCGCTTAAATCTAGTATAGAAATAGAAATAAATGAAAAGAGTATTCCTATTAATCCAGGCGTTAGTAGTATATGCGAAATTTTAGGAATAGACCCTTTATATCTTGCAAATGAGGGGAAATTTATTATTTTTAGTAAAGAAGAAAAAATAGTATCTACGTTGAAACATACTAAACTTGGGAAGAATGCTGCTGTTATCGGAAGAGTTATTAAAAAAGATCAAAAAGGGAAAGTAATTCTACTGACAAAAGTAGGAGGGAAAAGAATTATTGATATTCCTCGCGGTGAATTACTTCCAAGAATATGTTAAAGTCAAATTAGTGTTTATGTAGTATGCTTATTTCTTTTCTCGAAAAACTGTTTGTTATACAAAATAATAATATTAAAGAGTAGAATTTATCTTTCCGAAGGATAAATTTTAAGAGAACGAAGTTTATATATAAGTTATTGCCAAGGCAAATTAAATAATTGTCTTAAAAGGAATTATTTATTTCAGAAAAAAATGAAAATACTTGTATTAAGCAATATGTATCCCAATAAAGATTCATATTCCGGAGAATTTGTTAAAAGGCAATTGGCATCTATAGAAAAAAAGGGTATTGATATTATAAAATCCGTAAAATCCGAAAGAAATATTTTCAGTTATTTTATGTTTTATTTAAAAAGCATTTATTATATCTTGTTTAAAAAATATGATGTTGTTCATGCTCATTATGGATTTCATTCCGCACTTCCCGCTGTAGTTTTTAAAAGAAAAAAACTTATAATTACTTATCATGGAAGCGATGCTTTATTGGAGCCATATCGTAATTTTTTATATAATTTTTTGCACAGGGTAACAATTAAAAGAGCTGATTTTATTATTGCCGTTAGTGAAGGGATAAAACAGGCACTTATTCGGGAATTTAATATTAATGAATTGAAAATTTCCGTAATTAGCTGTGGCGTGGATACAAACTTATTTTCCGCAACTCTTAATAAAAAAGGGTTAAGGAAAGAACTAAATCTTCCTGAATCTAAAAAGATAATACTATTTGTTGGAGAAGTTTCTTATAATAAAGGCGTAGATATCATATATGAATGCGCAAAAGTGTTAAAAGATTATTTGTTCATATTGATAGGGGATATAAAACATCGGACAAATCCTTTGCCTAACTATATTTTAAGCGGAGCTAAGCCTAATTCCGAGTTGTATAAATGGTTTAATGCCTGTGATTTGTTTTTTTTACCAAGCCGGAGCGAAGGAACGCCTGTTTCTATTTTAGAAGCAATGTCTTGTGGATTAACGGTTTTAGCGTCTAATGTTGGAGGTATTCCTGATATTATAGAAGAAGGTAAAACAGGTTGGCCGATAGATAATTTAGACGAAAAGGATAAAATAATAAATAAATTAAGGACAATAATCGAGGATACGAAAATGTTAGAGAGTGTCGGTAAGAAAGGGAGAGAAAATATTATAAAAGATTTCAGCGAAGATAAAATTGCAGAAAAAATAAAGGGGATATATACTAAAATACTATGGGAATAGCGGGGATATTAAGTAAGTCGGGTTTAAATAAAGATAGTCTTACGGCTATGTTAGAGACTATGAACCACGAAAGTTTCTACAAAAAAGAGTTTTATGAGTCCGGATCTGTTTTATTAGGAAGCATAGGTATTACGCAAGGGAAAAAGATATTATTTAATAAAGATAAAACTATTATGCTTTTATCAGATGGAGAAGTATTTTACAACTTCAATGCGAAATCAAATAATCTTAACTTGGTATCCCTGTATGAAAAAGAAGGTATAAATTTTGTAAATTATATAAAAGGGCAATTTGTTATTGTAATTTTTCATATACAGGATAAAAAGGTGTTTATTGTAACTGACCACTATGGATTTAAGCCTTTATATTATACATATAAAGACGATAAATTTATTTTTGCATCGGAACTCAAAGCTATTGTAAAATGTCTCGGATTAAGTCCTTCAATTAACGTTTCTGCATTAGCGGATTTTGGGATGTTTAATTATCCACTTGGAGATAAAACATTTATCAAAGGTATTGAACGCATGTCCCCTGCCTCAATATGGGAAATCGACTTAAATTCATTATCATATTCACAAGTTAAAAAAAGGGAATACTGGGAATTTAAAAATCTTCTCCATCAGGAGCAATTAAGTACGGAAGAAGCCGCTAAAAAATGCGGTGAAGTATTTAAGAATGTAGTTAGCGAGTTATTAAGTAAAGATAAGGAAATTAGTCTTACCCTGACGGGAGGATATGATTCCCGAACAATATTATCTGCGATAGACTGTAATAGATATAAAGTTAATAGTTTTACATATGAAATACAGGATAACAAACAATCTACTATTGCTCAGGAAATTGCGAAAGTTGCAGGATGTAGTCATATAATTCAAGAGATTGGTTCCGAATTTAATAAAGACGTTGATGAATTTTTAGAAAAAACCGTTTGGTTTACAGATGGTTTGTGTAATATAGTTCATACGGAATTATTGTATGTATTTAAGAAATTGCAGAATCTTGTAAATCCATGTTTTACGGGAATAGGTGGAAGTGAACTTATCAGAGGGTTACAGAATACGGGGCTTCCGTTTAGTAAAAATTTGAGAGATGTAATATTTTCGGGTACTCCATTACAGACATTGGATAATATTGGAAAAATGGATAATTCTTATGGTTTGTTTTCTAAAGAATTTATTGAGCACAGTAAGGAAAAGATAGAGATTAAGATTCCATTGGAATTATCAATAAATGAAAGAGCGTTATATTTTACTTTATATGAAATTTTCCGTAAATATTATGGGGGAGTGACATTGCTTGAAAGTTTTTATGCCCATATTAGGCTTCCGTATATGGATTACGATTTTATAAATTTTATGGTCAATACCCCATTCTCTATTTTGCAGAACAAACAATTTTCTCAGAATCCTTTGAATAGATTAAAAGGGCAACAAATTTCAAGTAAAATTATTCAATATAATAATTCAAAACTATTACTTGTACCAACAGATAGGGGATATCTTCCTTTATTTAATTTATATCCGATAGCCTTGCCTGTAATTTTGTTTTATAACCTTAAACGAAAATTATCCGGTTCTTCTAATAGAAGTTCAACTGAAAATATTATGCGTAGTGTAGCTAAAAGGATTATAGAAGAAGATAAAACTCAAAAAAGGGATTACTACGATGTCGGGAAATTAAAAGAATTATCTCGTATTTATCCGAATTGGAGTATTACGGACTGGCAAGAAATAACAAAAGTTGTTACATTTGAAATGTGGCTGAGGCAGGTAGAGAATACAAATAAATGATAAAAAATCTACTAATAAGGGTCTATTTATGAAAATTCTTCATATAAACTGGTCGGGGGAAATCGGAGGAGCAGAAACATTCGTATATAATCTAGCTTTTGCTCAAAAAGAGAGTCATAATGACGTGACGATAGCATATATGGCTAAAAGCTCCATATTAGGACTTAAAGCTCAAAAAACAGGCATTAAAACCATAGAATTTAATATGTGCTCAGGGTTTGATATAATCAAGGGGCTTAAGTATGTAAAGTTCATAAGAAAGGAAAAATTTGATATTATTCATGACCATAACGGTCCTCCAATTGTAAGGTTATCAAAAGTTTTTTCCGGGAAGTCAACTTTTATTCAGCATATTCATGGAACAAAATGGGGTAATATAAAATGGGAAAAGAGAGAAGTCATATTATGGAAAAGGATAACGAATAAGTTTGTTGATTGTTGGATTGCTAATTCCGAGCATACTAAAAAAATTGCATCTTTGAAAGAACGAATCCATGCATCTAATATTAAAGTTGTGTATAATGGCATAAATTTGTCAGAATTTAAGTTATCAAGGGGTAAGAGTGAAATTAAGAAAGAGTTCAATATTGGTAAAAACGACTTTATTGTAGGGACGGTTGCTAGGTTGGCTCCACCTAAAGGTATAGATAATTTTATTGAGGTTGCAAAAAGAATAGATAATCCGGATATAAAATTTATCATAGTGGGGGAGGGGGAGTTAGAAAACAAGCTAAAACTAAGTGTAAAAGAAATGAATTTACAGGATAAAGTAATCTTTACAGGTGCGAGAGAAGATATTCCCGATATTTTATCAATTTTTGATATATTTTTATCAACATCTAAGTGGGAAGCTTTTGGCATAACTATTATAGAAGCTATGGCAGTGGGTTTGCCAGTAGTGGCATTTGCGGTTGACGGGATAAAAGAAATAGTAAAAGAAAATTGTGGAATATTAGTCCCTTATCCGAATGTGGATAAGGTAGTAGAAACTATAAGTTTTTTGAAAGATAACCCGGCTAAGAGAAAAGAGATGGGAATAAATGGTATGGAATATGTCTCCAATTATTTTGATATTAAAATAACAGAAGCAAAAATAAAGGCTTTATATGAAGAAGTGCAGTTTACTTCTTTATGGCGAAACAAACTCTGTAAATAAACTTAGATTATCTTATTATAGCAACTTTTTTAGATGTATAAGTTTCACCTGCTTTTAGCGATACGAAATATACTCCGGAAGCAAGTCCACAGGTAGTAAATTTTAAGTTATAATTCCCCGCAATTTTATTCTCATTTGCAAGAGTTTTTATCACTCTACCTGTTATGTCACATATATTCAAAGTTATATATTGTTTGGTTGGCAAATTAAAACTTACAGATAGGTATTGAGTAATAGGATTAGGAGATATTTTTAAGTTTAATCTATTGTTAGAGATTTCTTCAATGCCAACATCTCCAACTTTTAGAGTAATTGGTACCAGCCAAGGATTATGGGTGCTGAAATTCGACACTATTCTAAGTGTATCATAGTAATAGCCTTTTGCTAAACGTGCTCTGGCAATAATAGTAATATTTTGGGCTCCTCCTGTTTTAGGAATAGAGAAATTTGTGGGGTTAACTGAAAAAATCCAATTTGAGTTATAAGTTATATCGGAAACAAATAAGTCAGCATTAGTTGAGTTTGAATTATAAATAGTTACTATACCAGAATCACAAGGGGCAGATGCAATGAGAACTGCATTACGAAGGTTAGGTTTCCCATAACCATACTTATTGTCCCACCCCGTTGGTCCAAGGTCTGTAGAAGTAGAGTTTAATATTTTTCGTACCTCACGATTTGTAAGGGATGTATTCGCTGACCAAACAAGTGCAGCACAGCCTGAGACATTAGGGCAGGAAAAAGATGTTCCATCCTGTGGACCATAAGTTCCACCCGGGCAGGTTGTTTGTATGCCTTCTCCGGGAGCTATAAGTTCCATAGCCGGGCCGTAGCAACTAAAAGAAGACCATTGATTTGTTTGTCCTATAGAACCCACACATATAACTGATGGATAACCAGCCGGGAAAGTAATTCCCAAGCTTCCTTCATTACCACTTGAAGCAACAAGAATACATCCGGAGTCCCACGCTGCCTGACATTCTGTCATACTGTATTGACCTGCCCCACCGGCATTACTCATAGAAATAACATTCACATGATTATCTATGCACCATTGCACCCCTTGTCCTAGCCATACATCGGTTGTAGTTGATCCACTTACTATTCGTACACTATAAAGCCTGGAATTTGATATGCCTGCAACTCCTATGCCATTGTTAATAGTTGCGGCAGCAACACCAGAGCATTCTGTGCCGTGAGATCCCGCCGGAGCAGGATCATTATCTCCATCTACAAAATCATATCCTTTTACGGTAGTAAATCGGGTACTTAAATCAGGATGGGTATAGTCCGCTCCCATATCAAGTATTCCTATAGAAATAGAGTCGCTTCCATAACCAAAATCCCATGCGTCGGATGCATTTAAGTTTGTTTTATCCCATTGTTGTCCTAGATATGGGTCATTAGGGGTTGCTTGAAGTTGTAATATTCTATTCGGTTCTACAGAGTTTATATTAGGTTTGTTTTTAATGGAATTAATAAAAACTTTCTCTTCTTCTATTCCGCCGGATATTTTAACAAGTATAAAATTAGAACCTAAATCCCTATTTAATAAGACGTTTTTGGTTGTAATATTAAGTTCCTCTAATGTGGCATTTTTTACATTTATATTGTTACTATAACCAATTATTATTTCTCCGGGAACTATATTTTGCCAATATTCATTGTCAGTTTCTTTTAATAAAGGAACTGAGGGACTAGGAAAATCTGTTTTTGTTGTTTTTACCAATACAGCGCTACTGTCTATTTGTAAGGTAAGTTGAGATGGGGAGATGCTCATTTCGGGATTTTCATCTTCATATTTTATAATAACAGCTTGAAGATAGTCACCAACATCATCCAGCCATACCGGGGTTTTATTAGGGTCGTAGTATTTGGAGGAAAAACTTATTGTTTTATCCATAGCACTTGTAGGATATAAAGTATCGGATTCAAAATTACTAACCCAGAATGGAAAATACACATAAACCGGGGTAGGTAATGTATACATTGTCCAATTAATCCCTCCTGAAGTTGTGCTTATGGTAGTAGAGGTTGAGAATACTCTTTGTCCCGGATTATTAAATTCGTCATTTTTGCATATAAAAAGACTACATTGTTTTGATGAAGATGCCTGACTATATACTCCGTACAGAATTGCAATTATAGAGCAAGGTTTTTGTATTGTGAATTTAGTTGCTTCGTATTCTATTCTCCATTTTGCTCCGCAAGGAGAATACGGGGATGATACTTCTGGAATTAAAGTATCTATTGTGTTTTTTGGATTAGTCTTATTTGAAGAATATTTGTCAGGCAATAATATAACGGATTTATTTGCCCACAGGGAACTTCCTAAGATACATAATATAAATAAGAATTTATTCATATATTTATCTTCTTGCTTTTATTTAAATTAAAATCAACTTTCTTAGAATATAACATATTATGGTATTGTGTCTGAACTAATTGTTTGTCAAGGAGGATTATTTAATGAATACCAGTTTTTTAGTGGATTTAAAATTATCTGTCTCTAATTTATAGAAGTATATTCCGGATGAGACTTTTTTCCCTTGAGTATTAATTCCTTCCCATTTTATAGTATAGTTTCCAGGCTTAACACTATTGTCATCTATTAAAGTTTTAACTAATCTTCCGGATGCATCGTAAATATTTAATTTAACTCTAGACGTTACTTCTCCTATACAGTATTGAATAGATGTTCTTTCGCGGACCGGGTTGGGGGCATTTTGCAAAAGTTTAAAACAAAATAGTTGTTGATTTTCTTCTACTGATATTTCGGATGTGTCAAATGGGATAAACCCATAAGTTCCTGTATGCCACCTATCATGACAGAAAGTTCCCCATTCTACTTTAGTTCCTGCAACTTCCCATATACGAATTTCATAATCTCTTGTTGCAGACATGAGTTCATTTTTGCCATCAAAGTCTATATCGCTTACTAATGGAGTTACATCTGTTCTACCGTTTGAATATATTGGGAATCCTGAGGTGATTTTACCATTTGGTTCAAAAGCATATAAAGTTCCGTCAAGGAGTGAAACTCCGATATAATTAGGCACATTGTCTCCATCAATATCCGCAAGTATAGGAGTTGCAGGGGATACTTGGTTCATAAGGCATAAAGTTACAGGCCAGCCTGTAACTATTGTTCCATCTCCTTTCCAAAGATGGAATGAATTTATTCCCGAGAGAGCCACTTCTAATTCTCCATCACCATTGACATCTCCTATAGTTGGCCCTGACATATAAAGGTAATTGTCAGTGGAATTACAATTTTTGGGCCAGTTATTTATAGGAGTACCATCGGAGTGATAAGCATAAACTAAATTATTAGGGGCACAAGTATGAATAACTACTTCTAATCCTGGATAGGAAAGGTCTATATTCCCTATTGCTGGGGATGAAGGTATGCCTTTTATAAAGACTGGCCATCCCGGAACTATGTGACTTGTTATTCCATTCCATGCAAATAGTGAAGATTTAGAAGTATCTCCATTAAAGTTCGAAAATCCCACGACAATTTCAAGAGTGTCATCATTATTTATATCTGCGATAGCAGGTGTGCAAACCCCCAAAGCAGGTGCCTTACTTTGGTCTATTACTATCATTGAAGTGTCACATATAGCAAAGACTCCATCAGAGTTTAAATATCCTATTCCGTTTTCTTTAAATACATAAATTCTTCCACTCCTATTGCCAGTATTATCAAATTTTTCTGTTGCCAGTATAATTTCTAATTTTCCATCTTTATCCAGGTCTTGTACGGATGGTGATGAGAATAATATTCCACAGTCCATCAATTGTATCGGAAAATTTGTACGAACAGTTCCATCTTTTTTAAATGCCCATATTTTGGGAGTAATTGACCATGATTGTGTTCGTATTATTTCAAAACTTCCATCGTTATCTATGTCTGCAACGACTGGTGCTGTCCACGAATTTCCTAAATTTGAAGCGAAAGCTCCATCAGGTGAAAGAATGCCTTCTCCTGAAGCATACCATGCATATAAATTTTGATCATCTCCCATATTTGCAATTATTTCTAAACCAGGTTTTTCAGGTTTAAGGTCAGCTACAACAGGAGAATTTACAAAAGAATTTTTACCTGATTGAGGCCATCCCTGTTTGAAAGAAGGATTGCTTCTTCCGGATACAAGAGGCGAAAAGCTACTTTCATTAAGAGAATTATCAACAGAAGTTACCAAATATGAGTAACTTGTATAAGGTGGCAGAAAATTATCTTCAAATGAGAATATATTTTTTATTAGTTGAGAATTTAGAAGAGTCGTATCGGATGCCCTGTAAACATTATACCCATAAGCACATGTTGAATTCCAATTAACTGATATACCGTTAGGTTTAGCAAATGTAGCAAGAATAGTTGGCGGGCTAACGGAAGAGAGGGTAAATGTATCATTCCATATATGAGAACATGAATCCCTAAGTTCCAATACAAATTGAGGAGAGGCAGAAGTTCCGCTAAATTGAAAACAATCTTTTAATGTTAAAATAGTATCAGCTGAAATATCTCCTATATATTCTAATGAATCAACCAAAAGAACTCCCGGTGTAAGTGAAAATAGCGTAGCATTTACTGATTTGGCTTTACCTGTTCCTTCATTTTTTATTCTTAGGGATATACGGTGTGAAGAGTCTGCATAATGTGAGTAATGTTTTAATAATGGTGCTTGTATATTTAGATTAAAAGTATCTCTGGAAGAATCAAGACTATTATAAATATTTAGACTAAGATTAATGTCTCCTGGTGGGCAGGTTTTATCTATACGTATTCTATATTCTTTAGATTTTATTTCTTTACTTGATAAGTTACCATAGGATTGAATAGTATCAAGGAATGTGAGATAAGGTGATGGATTGAGAATTTTTGCAAATACATCAAAAGCTGTTATTGCTCCTGTATTTTCTAAAGAAAGAGACAGTTTAATTTCTTCTCCTGATTCCGGAACTCCATCACCATCAATGGTGTAGTTTATATATTTTACATAAGCATAATCGGGTTGAATGAAAATATATCCTTCATAAGGTAAAAAATCAGGTTTTGATATAACCAACTTTAAATTGCCACGGGTTTCCGGAGTTGTTAGAAAAATAATTTCTCCATGACTGTTTGTTATTCCTCTCCCATATATTTCGCCTTTTTTATAGATACATACCGATGCTCCTGAAACTAAGGATTTATCCTTTGTTTTTCTTGCTGTAATCTTTATCTTTTTTTCTCCTGCGGTTATCGTTAATGGATAACTTATGGTTAAGGAGTCAGGTTTTTTTGTCCAGAATCTGGTACACGGATCACCATAAAGGTCGTAACTTAAAGCAACATCTCTGTAATTACCATCAGTTTCTATACCACCAAGATATATATCAGGGATTATTTTAGTTTTTGCCCATGCCAGAGCTTTTCCTATAGGAAATAGGCTGTCAAAAATTGCTTTATAGAAAAAAGCATTTATCTTTGTTTCTTCAGAAAACCAACCTACTCTTGAACTGCCGAGGCAGGATAAACTTGCATACGGATTTAGCATAAAATGACGGGACATACAATCTACTTCTATCCAGTGAGTATAACAGCTGATGGTAACAATAGAGTACAATGGCGCTGTTAGATTGTCTATATCCGATCTGTTTATACCACCTCCACCTGCATTTGACCAATTTTGTGTTGAGGAACCGTGAAAAGCTCCATATAAAAAAGCATATCCTTTTGCCAGAGAATCAATAATTGCGTTTTTAGAAGCTCCCCATAAAGTGTCTTTAGTAAAATAACCGGGGAAAGAATTTACCACCTGGCGAACATAAGGAGATTCATCTTTAGATGCGAGGAACATTACTTTTTCTAAACAATTTATATTGGGAGATTTTTCATAAGTGATTACTTTAGTTACTAAGATATTTGCTTCTTCAAGAGTTGTTCCCGGCAATCTGCTTACCCACATTAAGGGGGTGAAATTTGCACTATCTATACCTGCTTCTGCCCAAATCATATCTCCATCGGCATTCCATGTCCCATTTAATGCAGAATAATACAAATCAGATGCAATAGTATAAAATGGAAAATACTGGTTTTTACTTTGAGCGTTTCGTGTTGGAACTATGCTAGGATCTCCTCCAAGTAAGACATATCTTGTATTCCAATCCGTATAAGCGGATTTCAGAAAATTGCGAATTCTATCAGGAGTGTCCGCACCAGGATAATTTTGGGCTATCCAATCTACCGTTTTTATATCACAATTTATTCCTTTTTCTATTCTCCATGATTTTAGTGCCTCATAAGCAGGTTTTAATTCATCGGTTGTTATTATGATAAAATCTATAGGATCGCTGGATTTTGATGGGAAAACAGTTACGTTATAAGGTCTGAGGCTAACAATATTAGATTGCTGAAGTATCCAACATAAAAATAGTATTCTCATATCTATTAATCTATATAAATAACAAATTATAATATGATTACATCTTTCGTATTTGTCAAGGATATAATAGCAACTTTGCTAACAATTTATTTATTTAGTTTATTTTGGGTTTAGTGATAAACTCTTATAATTCTGTTATTTTTATCAGTTTAATAGCGATTTTCTATAAATATATAAAGGGTTATAAAATTATATTACTTCTCTTAACAATTTTTCCTTGATTTTCTTGTATAGGTAACATATTATAATAAATTAATGAAAGTTTTTGAAATATTTAAATCGTTACAGGGAGAGTCAACCTTTCAGGGACTCCCATGTGTTTTTGTGCGACTTACAGGCTGTAATCTTCGCTGTGAGTGGTGTGATACTAAATATGCTTATAAAGGCGGCAAAGAAATGACAATTCTTCAAATTATGGAAGTTATAAAATCGTATAAAACCCCTCTAGTAGAAATTACAGGAGGGGAACCTTTACTTCAGGAAGAAGTTTACGAGTTAAGTACTAAATTACTTGATAAAGGATACAGATTATTAATTGAGACTAATGGTTCTTTGCTTATAAATAGAATACCACGAAAAGCGATAAAGATAATAGATATAAAATGTCCCGCTTCAGGGATGCGTGGCAAAATATGTTGGCAAAACTTGAAAAAACTTAATCATAAGGATGAAATTAAATTTGTTATCTCGGATTACGAAGATTATAAATGGGCAAAATCTATTGTTAAAAAATATGATTTGCTTAAATATATTGTATTATTTTCTCCTGTATTTGAAAAAAATAAAAAATTAATATCCTCACTTTCTGAATGGCTATTGAAAGATAACTTAAACGTTAGATTACAAATACAATTACATAAATATATTGGGGTAAAATGAAAATTAAACCTAAAGCAGTTGTTCTTGTGTCGGGAGGGCTTGATTCCTGTGTTACTGCGGCAATAGCCAATCAAAGCTGCGGACTATCGTTTTTGCATGCGAATTATGGTCAAAGAACGGAACAAAAAGAATTAGCATCATTTAATAAAATTGCCGATTACTATAATGTAAAAAATAGACTTATAGCCGACTTGAAATGGTTGAAAAAAATTGGGGGATCAAGTTTAACTGACGATAAAGTTATTATCCCAAATGGAAACTTAAATAGAAAAGGTATACCTTCAACGTATGTTCCATTCCGGAATGCTGTTTTGCTTTCAATGGCTGTAAGTTGGGCAGAAACTATATCAGCGGATTTCATATTTATTGGAACTGTAGCTCAGGATATTCCGAATTATCCAGATACAAAACCGGAATTTTTTAGAGTATTCAATAAGCTTATTAGAGTAGGTACAAATACTGCAATTGGAACAAAAATAGTGACCCCTATAAATAATTTAGAAAAATCTGAAGTTATAAAGCTTGGAATTAAGCTAAATGCTCCACTGAATTTAACATGGTCATGTTACAAAAACAATAAAACTCCCTGTAACAAGTGTGATGCTTGCATTAGAAGAGAAAATGCATTTAAAATCGTAAAATTTAAAGACCCTATACTTGACTTTTAATTTTTGTATGTTAAAATAAAAATATGAACTTAAAACCTCGTGATATACATAACGAAAATCCTCTTGTAAAGGGGATAGGAATAGATAAAGTAGGGATAAAAAACCTTAAATACCCTATAACTGCCTTTGATAAAAAAGAGAAAAAACAAAGTACAGTTGCGACTATAAATATGTACGTCTCTTTGCCAAAAGAGTTTCGGGGCACACATATGAGCAGGTTTGTTGAAATACTTAATAAATATAAAGATACAATAGCAATTAAAAATATGAAACCTATGCTTGAATCCATTCGTAAAAAATTCAATGCTGATTCTGCTCATATTGAACTATTGTTCCCTTATTTTATTGAAAAAACTGCTCCCTGTTCTAAAGCTAAAAGTCTTATGGAATATGAGTGTGAAGTTATATGTTCATTGTCTGAAAAAGAAGGTTTCAATTTTACCCTTGGTGTGAAAATTCCAATTGCTACGCTATGTCCATGTTCTAAGGAACTTGTTAAAAAAGGCGCACATAACCAGAGAGGAAAGATAATAATATTTGTTAAGTCTAAAACGTTTTTCTGGCTTGAAGATATAGTGAGAATTGCAGAAAATTGTGCATCTACTTCATTATATTCCATATTAAAAAGGGAAGACGAGCAATTTGTAACAAAGTGGGCGTATGACCATCCTGTTTTTGTAGAAGATGCAGTCAGGAACGTTGCTCAAAAATTAGATAAGTTATCCAATATAAATTGGTATTCCGTAGAAGTAGAAAGTTACGAAAGTATCCATAACCACGATGCGTATGCTTTTATAGAGAAAAAATAGTTCTTAGTTTCTCTAAATATGATATGTGACTAAAGAGTTTACACAAAAGAATCAAATCACAAAGTTGAGTTAATTCTACCGATTGTTTTTATAAAAATAAGTATTATGCAAGGATTTAATCTTTTTTCACCCACTAGAATCATATTTGGCGAAGGCAAAATAAAAACTCTTCCTGAAATTTTACCCATAAATTCTAATAAAATTCTGATAGTTACGGGTAAAAATTCTTCTAAAAATAATGGTATCCTGAGTACAGTTCAAAGTATACTGGCGGATACGAACAAAAAGATATTTATATTTGATGAAATAAAGCCAAATCCAGTAACAAACATTGTGGATTTGGGCTCTAAAATTGCAAAGAAAAATTCCATAGACCTTGTTTTAGGTATAGGAGGCGGTAGTTCTATGGATGCTTCTAAATGTATAGCGATGCTTGTAAACAATGAAGGTAATGTTAAAGATTACATAAAAGGTAAAAAAATAATAAACCCTGTATTGCCAATAATAACTATACCAACCACAGCGGGAACAGGTTCCGAAGTAAATCAAAGCGTAGTTATATCCGATTTGGAGACAAAAACTAAAACCGGTTTATCCTCGGAATATATGTTTCCACGGTTTGCGATACTTGATCCGACATTTACGCTTTCTATGTCGCATACTTTAACTGTAGATACTGGAATAGATGCTTTAACTCATGTAATTGAGGGATATCTTTCTACAAAAGCCACAATATCATCGGATAAGTTAGCGTTGGAATCCATTGAGATAATTAAAGAGGCATTGCCGCAATTAGTAAAAAATCTCAAAGATGTATCTTTGAGAACTCAAATGCTTTATGCGTCTATGTTGGGAGGACTTGTTATATCCAAAACAGGGACTATAATGCTTCACGCGATGGGGTATCCATTAACTACTTTTTATAATATACCTCATGGTAGAGCTAATGGAATTTTATTGCCGACTATGATGGAATTTTTAAAGGGAGATAAAATAGATACTATTAACTATATATTTAGAAATAATTTAAGAAAATTTCTTAATAATCTTGGGATTAGCACTAATTTAAGAGATTACGGTATAATTCCAGAAGATGTAATAAGATTTTTGGATAATGTATGGGGAAGACGAAATTTTACCGTAACTCCTAAGTTAGTAACCAAGGATGATATTATAAATCTTTATAAACAAGCTCTTTAAGTAATTCAAGAGAAGAAGAAACCGTATAACACATAAAATCTTGACAATTTTTTTATTATATATACAGTCTAAAATTATCTTAATGGGGGCGTAGTTCAGTGGGAGAACGCCTGGCTGGCAGCCAGGAAGTCAGGGGTTCAAATCCCCTCGCCTCCATAGTATAATATAAATAGTATAAAAAGGAGATAATATGCTAAAAAAAGTATTACCGTTTGTTCTTGTTTTTGTAATGGGGTGTGAGCAAGGTGGAGGGTTTCGAGATATTGCTCTTGTTAGACAAGCAAAAAGGGAAATAAGAAGGATTCGTAATGCAATTGAGGAATATAAATTAGACCATAGTTATTATCCTTCAGAAAATAGTGACCTTAAAGTAATGCTTTCCCCTTACTTGTGTAAATTCATTTATTCAGAGGGGAAAGATGTTGCAGAATATACTTCAGTAGTATTAAGCAGCAGAAGTAATTTAGACCAACTATTTAGTGGGTTGTCGGGGTGTGCAAGAATAAAAGATCCAGAAATTGAGGCGATATATAACAAAATTCAATCTGCATTTAAACTTTATGAACAACTGCTTGCGGGAGAAAATGTAAAACCACCTTCAATAAGTCAGGATATTTCTAAAATACAGGAGTTAGTTTCCAAAATAAAACCTAATGAAAGAAAAAATTCACTTGGAGATTCATTGATAAAGGCTACTTCTTTAGTTATGAGTGCGGTAGATAAATCAATTCAAGGTATTTCAAAAGAAGAAGATATGCATTTGAAAAACATAAGGTCTACTTTTGAATATTATAATTCAGAGTTGTCTGGTAAGAAAATTTCTGAAAAACCAGAACTTTTTGACCCTGTAAACGAATTAAAAGCCTTAAAAGAAATAAATCCTGATTCCAATGCTTTTCAATCTGTAAAAGATGCACTTGCTTATTATAATGGTATTAAAGGTCTGGAAAGTTATTATGAGTTTTTAATTACACTTGTAAAAGACATTGAAAGGTCAAAGAAAATTTTTGCGATGTTTGAAACAAAAGTATCGGGAGATTTAAAGGCGGCAAAAATTGTCCAAGCTCAGGCCGTTTTGCGTCGTATGGCCGATGCCTTAAGAGATTATAAACGAAAAGAAGGAACTTTTCCAAGTCAGGATGTTAATATTGAGTCGGTTCTTCATCCATATTTTGTAGAAACAACTGTAAGCGGAGAACGAATAGATAGATGGGAATCGTCTATAGCATGGCTAACTGCGATACCTACTTATAAAACTACAGATTCTTCTTCGGAATTTGTTTTATTGGCGCAGGTTAACAATGAAACAAAAACTCCCGTATCAATTAAACTTATTGTTCAAAACGAGTGGGATAATATAGTTAGCGCATTTGCAGTCCCGTTAACATATACGACACCCGATTCTTCACAAACTTATTTTATAAAAACCCGTGCAAAAGATACTGGTAATTCGTTTATAACCGATCGACCACCGGTTGTCAAAAAAGGAGCTTAAATGAAACCATATGTTTCAAATACTTACAAAATATTGAGTTGTTTAGCATTGTTTTTTATATTGGCAGAAAATGTTTTTTCTAAAGGAAAACCTGTTGCAACGGAAGAAAAACAACCAAAATTAAGTGAGGCGCAAAAAGTTTATTCGTTTGGTTATGAGTATTTAAAAAATAAGATGTATGATGAAGCGATAAAAAACTTTGAATCTGCTATTCAAGAAAGCGCTTCTTATATTGATGCATACTTGAATTTAAGTATTGCGTATAAAGGTAAATGCAGATTTGATAAAATGCAAGAGACATATAATAAAATGGAGAAGTTTTCTCCTATTAAAACATACTATGCGCTTGGAAGTCTTTATACTGAGCTAGGCAAGAAAGATTCTGCTATAATAGAATATAAAAAAGCATTGGAACTGGACAGTACTTATGCAGATGCACTATACGGATTAGGGTATGTATATGAAAAAATGAAAAAAGATACCGTAATCGAAGTCTATAAAGACTCTACGACATCGGAGTGGAAGTCTATACTTGTGAAAAAGAACAGTCTTGATGTTGCAATAGAATATTATAAAGCCGCATTAAAATATGCTCCTAAAAATGAGAGCGTAAGGTACAGTCTTGCAAATGCATTTATATCCCAGAAAAAATATAACGAAGGCATAGAAGAATTAAAGGCATTGCGCGATGCGTATCCTGAGGATTTTGATGTCAGAAAGGCACTTGGGCGTGCATATTTATCCGCTAAAAAATATAATGAAGCAAAGTCGGAATTTGAATACATTGCTCAAAAATTGCCTGATAACAGGGAAAATAAAATCAATTTTGGATATGCTTATGAAGGGTTGAAAGAATATGGTTCGGCATTGCAATCATATAACGAAGCTATTAGTCTGGATACTTCGGATGTTTACTCATATTTCCCGGCAATAAATTTATGTCTGACCCTTAGTAATTTAAGTGAAGCTACAAGATATCTTCAAAAAGCAAGACTTATATCTCCAGACAATCAAATTCTACATTGTCTTGCAGGAGACATACAGTTCCAATCTGCTATAATTGCGTCAAAAAATAAAAACCTTGAAGGCTCAGAAAACGGTTATCAGGGGGCGCTTAATGAATATAGACTTGCCTTAAATGGAGAAGCCCCTGAATGGCAGGCATATGCTAAAAAATACATAAAACAGGTAGAAGATAGATTGAAAGAGGTTAAAAAGGAAATATGGTGGCATAAATCTCGTTAGAGTATTTTAGCCAATATCTTTGTGAAACTGATATTTATATTTATAGAATAATAGAAAATTATTGACAAACCCGTTTTTTATATTAGGTTAGCAGTTTAAGTTTATATAGAAACGAACATAGGAAAATAGGAGGTTGTAATGGATGTAAGAGAAGAAGTAAGAAAAATTGTTATAGAAAAACTCGGAGTAGAAGAAACTCAGGTTGTAGATGCTGCCCGTTTTATAGATGACCTCGGTGCAGATTCTCTTGATACAGTAGAACTTGTTATGGCTTTGGAAGAAAAATTCAGTATGGAAATTCCTGACGACGAAGCAGAAAAACTTACTACGGTAGGTAGTGCAATTAAATATATTGAAGAAAAATCAACTCCAAAGTAGTTAATTAACTTAATGGAAAATCGCGTTTTTGTAACGGGAGTAGGTGCAATTACGCCTATTGGCTTATCCGTTAAAGATTACTGGAATTCTTTGATTTCAGGTACATCGGGCGTATCTAACATTACGAAATTTGATACTACAGAATTTTCCGTCAAAATAGGCGCAGAAGTTAAAAATTTTGACCCGCTTACCTGTTTTTCCCCTAAAGAAGTAAAAAGAGCGGATACTTTTGTCCATTATGGTATAGCCGCTGGAATCGAAGCCGTAAAAGACTCGGGGTTGCAATTTGATGACCCTTTACGAGCAGGCGTAATCGTTGGCTCGGGAATAGGGGGAATAGAAACGTGGGAAAGAGAATTCAGAAAACTTATAGAATCACCGCGTAGAGTAAGCCCGTTTTTTATACCAATGATGATAATTAATTCAGTCTCAGGTGAAATCGGAATAAGATTTGGTATAAAAGGGCCTAATTTTAGTGTAGTTTCTGCCTGTGCATCTGCTTCCCATTCGATATGTGAAGCGTATAGACTTATAAAAGAAGGACTTGCCGATGTTGTCATAACGGGTGGGTCCGAAGCTGCTATAAGTCCTATGGCCGTTGCGGGGTTTGCGAATATGCGCGCTTTATCCACAAGAAATGATGCTCCTACTAAAGCATCAAGACCTTTTGATAAAGAAAGAGATGGTTTTGTTATCGGGGAAGGTGCAGGAATTATTATCCTGGAAGAAGCCAATCATGCAATTAAAAGAGGAGCTAATCCTTATTGTGAACTTGCAGGTGTCGGAATGAGTTGTGATGCATATCATATTACTGCTCC